>NZ_JABDMV010000142.1 GCF_013001275.1 Flaviramulus sp. | reverse complement strand
TTTGGCTTCTTCTTTAGTTAATGTCTCTTTAATTAACTTGTCAATATCTTCCATATTAGTTTTCATAATTATTGTGTTTTAAAATTTGTTTTATTTTTTCTCTTGCATGAAATAATCTAGATTTTGCGGTTCCAACAGATATTTTTAAAATGTCGCTAATCTCTACTAAAGTATATTCTTGAGCGTAAAACAGCGAAATTACTGTTTGCTGTTTTTTTGGTAATTTTTTAACGGCATTTAATAATGCTGTTTTTAGGTTGTCGTTTTTTGTTTCCTTTACCTCAGTTCTATCTTGTTTATAATTGTAATTTTCTAATTTTTTAAGTCGGTTACTTTTTGTTTTCATCCAGTCTAAAGACTTTGTATATACTATCCGAGATGCCCAACTGCCAAAACTTTCAGGTTTTTGTAATTGATTCAATTTGCTAATAATAATTTGCCAGCTATCTTGTGCAATATCTTTAGCGACATCAGGATCTTTTACTAACCAGTATGCTTTCTTACACAAGGTTTTATGCCATCGTTTAACTAATAATTGCAATGCATCTGTATTTCCAGATTGGTAATCTAAAACTAACTTTTTGTCTACGCTACGTTGCTTTTTATTCATTGTAAAATATCCAACCTATACTTTAAAGACGCTAATAATTAAAAAAGGTTCATTTTTATTTTATCAAATATTTAAATTCCTTTAAAGTTAATGGAAATAAAAGAACATATATTTAATGCTATTATTATTTTTGCATCATGTCTAGAAAAAAAGCAAGAAAACAGGTTTTTGAGAATGTAGAAGTTATTGATGCTGGAGCCAAAGGCAAAACCATAGCTAAAGCTCCCGATGGAAAAGTGATTTTTCTACCAAACGCGGTTCCTGGTGATGTGGTTGATGTACAAACATTTAAAAAACGTAAAGCCTATTATGAAGGGAAAGCAACCGTTTTTCATAAACTTTCAGACAAAAGAACAGAACCTGCCTGCGAGCATTTTGGAACTTGTGGAGGTTGTAAGTGGCAAGACATGGGCTATGAACATCAATTGTTTTATAAGCAAAAAGAAGTCACTAATAACTTAACACGCATTGGGCATATTGAACTCCCCGAGGTTACTCCTATTTTGGGAGCTGAAAAGCAATATTTCTATAGAAATAAAATGGAATTTTCTTTCAGTGATAGCCGCTGGTTAACCCTTGAGGAAATTCAATCTGATGAAGATTTAGGTGATAGAAACGCATTAGGATTTCATATACCCGGGATGTGGGATAAAATTTTAGACCTCAACAAATGTCATTTACAAGCAGATCCGTCAAATGCCATTAGAAATGCTGTAAAACAGTTTGCTATTGAAAACAAATTAGAGTTTTTTAATACGCGTAATCAAACTGGGTTATTACGTAGCATGATGATTCGTACGTCTAGCACAGGCGATATTATGGTGATGATTCAGTTTTTTAAAGAAGATAAAGCTAAACGCGAGTTAATACTTGATTTTATTTCTGTAACCTTTCCGGAAATAACCTCATTACAATATGTAATTAACGGAAAAGCAAACGATACCATTTACGACCAAGAAGTGATTTGCTATAAAGGTGCCGACCATATTTTTGAAGAGATGGAAGGTTTAAAATTTAAAATAAACGCCAAATCGTTCTATCAAACCAACTCCGAACAAGCGTTTGAACTTTATAAATTAACACGCGAATTAGCTGGTTTAACTGGCAGCGAATTAGTTTACGATTTGTATACCGGAACAGGAACTATTGCGCAGTTTGTTGCAAAACAGGCAAGTAAGGTTATTGGTGTAGAATCGGTTCCAGACGCCATTACTGCTGCAAAAGAAAACGCACAATTAAATAATATTAAAAACGTTGAATTCTTTGTTGGTGACATGAAAAATGTATTTAACAATCAATTTGTTACAGCGCATGGTCAACCAGATGTTATAATTACAGATCCGCCACGCGATGGTATGCATAAAGATGTTGTACAACAAATATTAAATATTGCTCCAAAAAAAGTCGTGTATGTGAGCTGTAATAGTGCTACGCAAGCCAGAGATTTAGCTTTATTGGATGCTCAATATAAAGTAATAAAAACTCAAGCCGTCGATATGTTTCCTCAAACATTCCATGTGGAAAATGTTGTACTTTTGGAGCACCGATAATCGCTATTAAATTAACTAATTTGTAATTCCATATTAGCTGTGGGATCTACTTTAATAAAGAATGAGAAATTTAAAACCATATTTAATTCTATCACTATTGATGGCCTTTTTATCAGTAAGTTGTGAACGTGATGATATTTGCCCGGGAAGTACACCAACTACTCCAAGAGTGGTTATTGATTTGTATGATTTTGAAAATCAAGAAAGTAGTAAAAATGTGTTTGGGTTACTAGCGGCGGGAATTGAGAATGAATTTATTTTATCTGGATATAACATTATAACTACAAATCAATTGGTTTTGCCATTAAAAACGGACGATAACACCACACAATACGTGCTAATTGAAGATACATCCATAAACGATAACGGTACACCGAACGATTCTAGCGACGATTTTTATAACGGCAATAGCGATGTAATTACCATAAATTACAGTCGCGAAGAAGTATATGTATCTCGAGCCTGTGGTTATAAAACAATTTTTAAAAATGTTACCATTACTATTGAAGATGATGGGGACAACTGGATACAATCGCAACAACCTTTAAACCCTAATCAATCTGTAGAAGATGAAACAACAGCGCACTTTAACATATACCATTAGTAGTCTTATTTTACTACTTTTTAGTGTGTTAGTAGGCGCACAAAATGAGCAGGCATTAAGTACACCAACGGACTCAATAAAAATTAAAGATAAGTACGGGCTTCGAGTTGGAGGTGATATTAGTAAATTGATACGATCGTTTATTGATGATGACTACAGCGGTTTTGAAATTATGGCCGATTTCCGGCTTAAAAAGAAACTATACATCGCGGGTGAAATAGGTTTTGAAGAAAAAAATACGGTAAACGATTATTTAGATATCACTAGTAAAGGTAGCTACTTAAAAGGTGGTGTAGATTACAATTCGTACCAAAACTGGTTGAATATGGATAACATGATATATTTTGGGTTTCGTGTTGGCGCTAGTTCTTTTAGTCACGATTTAAACAGCTTTAGCGTGTATAGCACCAATCAATATTGGGAACCCCAATTTTCGTCCTCCGATACACAAGAGTTTAAAGGCTTAACGGCTTTTTGGGCAGAAATTATTTTAGGAATGAAAGTAGAGTTATTCAATAATTTATATCTAGGCCTAAACGTGCAACTTAAAATGCTTGCCAGCGAAACAGACCCTAATAATTTTGAAAACGTGTATATTCCTGGGTTTGGTAAAACCTACGATAGCAGCAGTATAGGCGCCGGTTATAGTTACTTTTTATCTTATAGGATTCCGCTTTATAAAAAGGATAATTAATTATTATTTTAAAAAAACAACCCCAACTCAAAGCTAATATCTTTTAGTTGGGGTTAAATATTTATAATCAACTATTAAGAAATTTAGAATCCTCCTAAAATTAACCATTGTGTACCATTACTAATTACTTTGATAGACCTATAAGCAGAAGTAGTTAAATTGTAATTTGCTGCACCATCAATATTGGTACCTCCTCCATTAATGGTTATATTGTTAGCACTTCCAAGTTTTTTTATCGAATATACTCTTCCTGTTGCACCTACCGCAGATGGTAAAGTTACAGTAAATGCTGATGAAGCATTACATACTATAACATTATCCGTAGCTAGTACTGAATATGCTGATGTAATTGTTTTAATATTAAGCGTTAATGAACCTCCAATATTTACATTACTTGTCCAACTAGCGTTACCAAATACATCGGAAGTTAATAGTTTTCCTGTTGCCTCGTTACCATCTTCTATTCTTAGAGTAGCACCAGATGTACCAACAATATGTAATCTATCTGTTGGAGCGGTTGTACCAATACCAACATTGGTATTAAAAAGAGAACCGTTTTCACCATTTATAGAACCTAAAACTATAGAATTTGAAGCAGCAACAAATGCATCTGCACCAATCGCCGTGGCATTGCTTAATGCAGTTCCATCAGCATCTGCGTTATATCCTAAAAATGTATTTCTTATTCCGGTTACATTAGTTTCTCCAGAATAGCCTCCAATTCCTGTGTTATAGCCACCTGTTGTCCCACTTAATGAATGATCACCTATAGCTGTATTTGCTGCTCCTGTTGAAACAGAGTTCAAAGATTGATAACCCATTCCAATATTCCATTGTCCAGTTGTTACAGCATTTAAAACTTCATTTCCTATACTGATATTTCCTACTCCACTTGTTAAGGCGCGCATTGAATATGTTCCTAAAGCTACGTTTAACCTTTGAGGTAACGTAGCATTAATACCAGTTTCGTTTCCTATAAATACATTCCCCCAATTAGGAAGACCTCCAGTAGTTGGTACGCTAATTCTTGAAACACCATTAGCATTTCTTTCCATTACAAAATGCTCATCACCGGCTAAATCAAATCTTATTTTATCGTCATCTGTTCCTTCTTCTACTTGTATTTTAGTATCACTATCGGCATCTGCAATTTCGGCTACGGCACCACCAGTAGGTGCTACCCAACTGGCATTACCACTAGCATCGGAAGTTAAAACTCTACCTGCCGCTTGTGTTCCGTCTATAATTGCTAAAGCGCCATTTAATTCGGTAGTACCCACAACATCTAATTTTGCCGAAGGCGTAGAGGTACCAATTCCTAATTCTCCAGCAGCACTCAAACGCATTTTTTCTGCGTTCCCTCCTGTAGCAAATTTAATTACTCCAGCAGGGTCATCTGTCATAATTGTAAAAGCTGTAGCCCCTGTATAAATATATCCATTATTTGGCGATAATGCTCCGTAAACATTTGATGTAGAAGAGAATAACCCAAGTTTAGCATATTCATTAGAATCATTTCTCAGTTGAAATTCAACACTTGAAGAAGCTCCAGCAGTAAGATTCTCCATTAACATGGCTGTTTGTGCATTTTGACTCTTTACTGCATTTATTAAAGTAGAAGGTGTCGCTGTCCCTATACCAACATCTCCTAAGTTCACAATTCCAGTTCCTCCGGCATTATTTCCATCCGTAAGAACTTCTGATAAATTTTGAATTTCGTTAGTTATATCGCTATCTGCATCATTAATTAGTGAAGTTAAATTAACGGTTCCACCGCTATCAGACAGTGTTAAACTTGGAGAAGTAAAACTTATTGTTTGTGCAATTCCTACACCGTCAGCTCCATCTGCACCGTCATTTCCTGCAGGACCTTGTGGACCTTGTGGACCGGTTGCACCCGTTGCTCCTGTAGCTCCATCAGCCCCATTCGTTCCGTTAGTTCCATTTGTTCCATTTGTTCCATCAGCTCCGTCGTTTCCCGGAATACCCTGTGGACCTTGTGGACCGGTTGCGCCTGTTGCTCCATCAGCACCATTTGTTCCATTAGCTCCATCTGCTCCATCGTTACCAGGAATACCTTGTGGGCCTTGTGGACCTGTAGCACCTGTTGCACCATCTGCACCATTCGTACCGTTTGCTCCATCAGCACCATCGTTACCTGGAATACCCTGTGGCCCTTGTGGACCTGTCGCTCCTGTTGCTCCATTCGCACCATCTGTACCATTCATACCGTTTGCTCCATCGGCTCCGTCGTTACCAGGAATACCTTGTGGACCTTGTGGACCGGTTGCTCCATCAGCTCCGTCGTTACCTGGAATACCCTGTGGGCCTTGTGGACCGGTTGCTCCATCAACGCCATCTAAACCATCGTTTCCAGGGACTCCTTGAGGACCTTGCGCGCCGGCTGGACCAGGTGTAGAACTACCAGATGTTTTTGCATATAAGGCATAAGGTACACTCATTAATTGGCTAGTGCCTGTAATAGTATAACTACTTCCGCCTGTTGGGTCGGTTTCTGTTTTTATAAAGTATGTGTCAGCAGACCAATCTATAGTCGAAAAATCGCCGCTTACAACACTTCCTGTACCTATTTCTAAGGTCACTAAGCCATTAATATTGGTTGTTGGCGTTTGGGTTTCTGCGTAAACAACTGTTCCTGTTGCGGTGGTTTGCAAAATACTTATTTGCATCCCTATTGGTTGGTTAGCTACTAAATTATCGCCACTGTCTCTTACAACAGCTTGGTAACTCATTTTTTCCGGCGTTTGGGCAAAACTTATTGCCGTTATTA
>NZ_JABDMV010000109.1 GCF_013001275.1 Flaviramulus sp. | reverse complement strand
TAATGAAGAAAAAATAGGATGTCAATATTAATTAAAAATGGTCGCGTTGTGACGGCCTCCGAAAGTTATATCGCCGATGTTTATACGCAAGGCGAAAAGATAATTGCTATTGGTAAAGATTTAAATTATCAAGCAGATAAAATAATTGACGCCTCTGATAAATTGGTTTTTCCAGGAGGTATAGATCCACATGTGCATTTGGATATGCCTTTTATGGGAACCCATTCAAGCGATGATTATGAAACGGGCACACGTGCTGCCTTACATGGTGGCACAACAATGGTCATCGATTTTATTTTACAAACTCAAGGAGATACACTTCATAATGCATTAAAAACTTGGCAACAAAAATCTAAAGGAAAAGCTATTGGTGATTATTCATATCATATGGCTGTAACCGATTTTAACGACAATGTAGCAAAGGAAGTTGTTGAAATGATAGAGAAGGAAGGAATTTCATCTTTTAAAACATTTATGGCTTACAAAGGAGCTTTAATGATTGATGATGGCCAAATGGTACAACTTATGAAAGTTGTTAAAAAACATGGTGGTTTGGTAACCGTTCATGCAACAAATGGTGATATGATTGATTCATTAATTGCCAAAAATAAATCTGAAGGGAATTTATCGCCGTTATATCATTATTTATCACAACCAGAAGTAACGGAATCGGAAGCTTCGGCCCGATTTACAGATATGTTGCATTATACAGGATGCCCGGGCTATATTGTACATATGACATGCGAGGGTGCATTAAATGCCGTTCGTGAAGCTACACAGCGCAATCAAAAGGTTTTTGTAGAAACCTGTACGCAGTATTTAGTTCTGGATGCTTCATTATATGAAAATGATTTTGAAGGCGCTAAATGGGTTATGAGTCCGCCTTTACGTGAAAAGAAAGATCAGACCGCGTTATGGTCTGGAATTAATCAAGGTTTAGTTCAAGTTGTAGGAACAGACCATTGTCCATTTATGTGGGAACAAAAGAAAATGGGAATAGACGATTTTTCTAAAATCCCTAATGGACACCCAGCCATAGAACATCGTATGGAAATATTATTTTATGAAGGGGTACATAAAGGAAAAATATCACTAACAAAATATGTAGAAGTAAGTTCTACTAATGCAGCTAAAATATTTGGAATGTATCCGCGAAAAGGAACGATAGCGATTGGTAGTGATGCTGATTTAGTGATTTTTGACCCAAATAAGAAACATACAATTTCAGCAGAAACTCATCATATGAATTGTGATTATTCTGGATATGAAGGTATGAAACTAACAGGGAAAACAGAAACCGTAATTTTAAGAGGGAAAGTTGCCGTTGAAAATGAAACTTGCAAATTAAAAGCAGGACATGGACAATTTATTCCTAGAGGAAAAACATCAAAAACAGTAATTTAGAAACAGAATATTATGCCAAGAAAAGTAAAATCAGGATTGATACAAATGAGTCTTCCAATGACAGAAGGTGAAGGAACTATTAAAGAAATTATGGACGCAATGTACGATAAGCACATTCCATATATTGAAGATGCAGGAAGGCAAGGTGTTCAAATATTATGTTTACAAGAAATTTTTAATACGCCGTACTTTTGTCCAGGACAAGATAAAAAATGGTATGCTTCGGCGGAATCAGTTCCTGGTCCAACTACCGAAAAAATGCAGGTCTTGGCAAAGAAGTATAACATGGTAATCATTGTGCCAATTTATGAAAAGGAGTCTCCAGGCGTTCTATATAATACTGCCGCAGTAATTGATGCCGATGGAACTTATTTAGGAAAATATAGAAAAAATCATATACCTCATACTACAGGATTTTGGGAAAAATTCTTCTTTAAACCTGGGAATTTAGGGTATCCAGTTTTTCAAACTAAATACGCCAAAGTTGGCGTGTATATTTGTTATGATAGACATTTTCCAGATGGAGCCAGAGCTTTAGGTTTAAATGGTGCCGAAATTGTTTACAATCCATCTGCAACAGTTGCTGGATTAAGTGAATATTTATGGAAGTTAGAGCAACCTGCACATGCTGCAGCTAACGGGTATTTTATGGGTTGTATAAATCGAGTGGGAGAAGAGAAACCTTGGAATTTAGGAAAATTTTATGGTCAATCTTATTTTGTCGATCCTCGCGGACAAATATTTGCTGAGGCTTCTCGCGAAAATGATGAACTTCTTGTGGCTGAATTTGATTTAGATTTAATTGAAGAAGTACGATCTACTTGGCAGTTTTATAGAGATAGAAGACCAGAAACTTATGGAAGATTAACAGATTTGTAGGTAAAAGGTATCTGGTAAAAAGTATATGGACCAATGCATAATTATAAAAAATTAGAAGTTTGGAAAGAATCAGTTAACTTGGTTACTAAAATTTATCTTTTAACCAATAATTTTCCTGATAAAGAAAAGTTCGGATTGATTAGTCAGATAAATAGAAGCGCAGTTTCAATGCCATCAAATATAGCTGAGGGAGCTGGAAGATCATCACAAAAGGAATTTAAATTATTTCTTGGTTATGCTTTGGCGTCGAGCTTTGAACTAGAAACACAATTGTTAATATCAAATAACTTAAATTTTATTTCAGAAGCACAAAAAGTAGAAATTACAGAAAAGTTAAATCTCATTCAGAAAAAGATTTATAGTTTAATAAAATCATTAAAGTAATAAGTTCAAGATACCAAATACTAATTACAAGATACCGATATAATGGCGGAATTTAAAAGACCAACTTCAGAAGCGGAATTTAAAAAGAATTTCAAACAGAAAAAACCATTGATGAATGATACGGAAGCGTATTACGAAGCTTCACGATGTTTATTTTGTTATGATGCGCCGTGTATTCAAGCATGCCCAACACACATTGATATTCCATTATTTATAAAACAAATTCACACCGATAATATAACTGGTGCTTCAAAAACTATTTTTGATTCTAATTGGTTAGGGAATGCATGTGGTGTTGTTTGTCCCACAGGTGTTTTATGTGAAGGTGCATGTGTATATAATCATCAAGATGTGCCTCCAATTCAGATTGGTAGGCTTCAAAACTACGCTACGAACAAATCAATAGATGATCAAAAAAAACTTTTTAAACCCGGAGAGTCAAACGGGAAAAAGATAGCAGTTATTGGTGCTGGTCCAGCCGGAATTGCTTGTGCTTGCGAAGCCCGAACTTTAGGATTTGAAGTTGATGTTTTTGAAGCTAAAGACAAACCTTCAGGATTAACCGTTTATGGAATTGCACCATATAAAATCACAAATGAAGAGGTTCTTAAAGAAGTAGAGTATTTACAAAACCAACTTGGTTTCTCTATTCGTTATAACTCACCAATTAATTCGAAAGATCAATTAAAAGGACTTGAAACGAAGTATGATGCTATTTTTATAAGTGTTGGTTTAGGTAAAACAAGACAATTAGGATTAGAAGGTGAAGATAAAGAAGGTGTAATAGGTGCGGTTGAGTTTATAGAAGAACTTCGTATGAAGCATCATGAGGTAAAAGTTCCTGCAAAAGTAGTTGTTCTTGGGGGTGGAAATACCGCGATGGATGCGGCTTCAGAAGCGGCAAGAATGGGAGCAAAAAAAACAGTGCTAGCATATAGAAATTCAAGAGAAAAAATGGGAGCTTATGGCTTTGAATACGATTTAGCCATTAGCGCAGGAGTTGACAGTTTATTTAATGTAACACCAATTGCCATAGTTGGAAATGGAAAATTAGAAGGCGTAAAATTTGCCAAAACAGAAATGGTTGAAGGTAAATTAAAAACGAATATGAATAATACATTTATAGTTAGATGTGATATGGTAATTAAAGCGACAGGACAGGCTAAACAAGGTCATTTATACGATATTATTGATAATTTAGATATAGATAGTAAAACAAGAATTATAACGAATAGTGAATTTCAAACTTCAAACCCAAAGTATTTTGCAGGTGGTGATGCCATAAATGGTGGTGCAGAAGTGGTTAATGCCGCTTTCGATGGAAAAATGGCAGCTCAAGGCATTCATAATTGGTTAAATAAATAAAATAAAACATGATAGATTTATCAATAAATTTTGGAGGAATAAAAGCACCAAACCCATTTTGGCTGGCGTCAGCACCACCAACAAATTCAGGTTATCAAATAATGAAGGCGTTTGATGCAGGTTGGGGAGGCGCTGTTTGGAAAACACTTGGTGTTCCAGTTGTTAATGTATCGAGTCGGTATGGTTCTGTAAATTATAGAAACACCAAAATGATGGGGTTCAATAATATAGAGCTTATTACAGATAGGCCGTTAGCTGATAATCTTCGCGAGATTGAAGAAGTAAAAAAATATTTCCCTGATCATGCTGTTATCGCATCATTAATGGTAGAAACCAGAGCAGAGTGGGAACAAATAATAAAAGATGTTGAAAATGCTGGTGCCGATGGTATTGAACTTAATTTTGGTTGTCCGCATGGAATGTGCGAGCGCGGAATGGGTTCAGCTGTTGGGCAAGAACCAGAAGTATTAAAGACTATAGTGGAATGGGTTTCAGAAGCAGCGAAAATTCCGGTAATCACAAAACTAACACCAAATATTTCTGAAATAGTTTATCCAGGTTTAGCTGCTGTGCAAGGAGGCACAGACGCTATTTCTCTTATAAATACCATTAAAAGTATTGTTGGTATTGATTTAGATAGTTACGCACCTTACCCTATTGTAGATGGCAAAGGCACTAATGGAGGTTATTGTGGACCAGCAGTAAAGCCAATTGCTATGAATATGCTTAAGGATTTGGCACAACATCCTGAAATTAATAAAGTTCCAATTTCTGGAATTGGTGGTATTGAAACTTGGCGAGATGTAGTTGAGTTTATTTTACTTGGAGCAACATCTGTTCAAGTTTGTACTGCAGTGATGCATTATGGGTTTGGTATTGTACGTGAAATGGAAGCTGGTTTACGTCAGTTTATGGAAGATAAAAATTATCAAACTATTTACGATTTTGCTGGTAAAGCGTTGCCAAACGTAACCGAGTGGAAACACCTAAATTTAAAGCATAAAGTGGTGGCAGAAATTAATCCAGATAAATGTATTGGCTGCGATTTATGTTATATTTCTTGCGATGATGGCGCACATCAAGCTATTGCATTATCAAGCGATCCGAAAAACCGAATTCCAAGTATCATTGAAGAGAATTGCGTTGGATGTAATTTATGTTCTTTAGTTTGTCCTGTGGAAGATTGTATCACCATGGTAAAAAGAGATGACGGCATAGAAAATATAACTTGGAATGAACGCACAATAAATGATGATATTCCTGTTACTTTTGATGATGATAGAGCCGGCGGAAAACACCATTATGTACCAACACCAGCGGATGCATTAAAGCATAGAAAGTAATGCCGATTATAGAATCAACTTACAAACCACCATTTTACTTTAAAAACGGATTTATTTCAACGGTCTACTCTGGATTAGTGAGACGCGTTTCATTAAAACAAGAACGCGAACGTATCACTTTAAAAGATGGCGACTTTTTAGATTTGGATTGGAGTTTTTCTGAAGCTAAATCCAACAAGCTTATCATTCTTTTACATGGTCTTGAAGGTAATGGCCAACGTCCATATATGACTGGAACAGCAAAGTTATTTAATGAAAACATAATGGATGCTGTATGTGTTAATTTTAGAGGATGTAGTGGAGAAGATAATTTAAAATTTAGAAGTTACCACTCTGGTGCTACTGAAGATTTAGAAGCTGTGATTGAACATGCTATTTCTTTGGACAAATATTCAGCAATCTACTTAAAAGGCATAAGTCTAGGCGCAAATATTATTTTAAAATATTTGGGAGAACGAGATAAAGTTCCTAATCAAGTTAAGACAGCAATTGCTGTTTCTGTGCCATGCTATTTAATAGGATCAGCCTTGGAATTACATACGTTTAAAAATAAACTATACCATGATCGGTTTTTAAAACATTTAGTTAATAGGTTAAAAACTAAGCAACAAAGATTCCCAGAGTTATTAAAAATTGAAGAACTTAATGCTATAAAAACATTAAAAGATTTTGATAATTTTTATACAGCTAAAGCGCATGGTTTTGAAGATGCTCTAGATTATTATACGCGATGCAGTAGTTTACAATTTCTTCCGAAAATAGAGACACCAACATTAATTATAAACGCATTAAATGACTCTTTTTTATCTCCAGAATGTTATCCTATTAAAGAAGCAAAAAACAATCCAAATCTTTTTTTAGAAATGCCAAATCATGGGGGTCATGCTGGATTTATTGCAAAAAATAATAGGTATTATAATGAAAAACGCGCTTTAGAGTTTGTTAATAATAACGGTTAATTTTTAAGACTTTCGGGAAACCCCTCAACAACAATATTCCATAATTCAGGAAGTACTAAATACGCAAAGAGCGTAAGTATTATAATAGAAATAATATTCATAACAATGCCTTTACTTACCATATCAGGAATCCGTAAATAACCAGATCCGAATACCACAGCATTTGGAGGTGTGGCAACAGGTAGCATAAAAGCACAAGATGCGGCCACTGCAGCTCCAACCATTAATACAAATGGGTGAATATCTATCACCAGTGCCATAGGAGCTAAAACAGGTAAAAGCATTGCTGTAGTAGCTAGATTGGATGTGATTTCGGTTAAAAAATTTACTGCAGCAATTAAAAGTAGAATTAATACTATCGCGCTAACTCCAATTAGGGATGTCATTTGATTACCTATCCATAATGCTAAACCACTTGTTTCAAATCCTTTTGCCAAAGCCATACCTCCACCAAATAAAAGAATGATTCCCCAGGGAAGATTTTTTGTATCTTTCCAGCTTATTAATTTCTTGTTTTTTGATTTTGACGGAATAAGAAATAATAGTAACGCAAATAAAATGGCTATAATGGTATCATCAAGATTTGGAAATAATTTTTGAAGAAGAAAAGACCTCGTAATCCAACAAAACGCTGTAGCCGCAAAAACAATTGCCACCATTTTTTCTTCATAGGTCATTTTTCCTAACGTTTTTAACAAGCGCTTTATTTCTTGTTTTCCGCCGGGAAATTCAAATTGTTTAAATGAAAAAGCAAATGTTGTTAAATATTTCCAACAAATGAACAGTAAGAGAATTGAAATAGGAAACCCAAAAATAAACCATTGTAAAAATGTAATTTCATATCCGTAAG
>NZ_JABDMV010000105.1 GCF_013001275.1 Flaviramulus sp. | reverse complement strand
TTATAACATCAAAGGGTGTAAGCTGTTGGCAAGAAAAAAGGCCCATACAGAAAGTAGGTTTATATATTCCTGGTGGAACTGCACCTTTATTTTCAACTGTTTTAATGTTAGCAGTACCTGCGAGAATTGCTGGCTGTAAAGAAATTATACTTTGCTCTCCACCCAACAAGAATGGTGAAATTGCGCCAGAAATTTTATATACAGCTTATCTGTGTGGCGTTTCTAAAATTTTAAAAGTTGGTGGAATTCAAGCTATAGCAGGTTTAACTTTTGGAACGGCTTCTATCCCGCAAGTGTATAAAATTTTCGGACCAGGAAACCAATATGTAACAGTAGCAAAACAAATATCAACAAAATATGGTGTGGCGATTGATATGCCAGCTGGACCAAGTGAATTATTAATTGTAGCCGATAAGAATGCAAATGCCTCTTATATTGCTTCAGATTTATTAAGTCAAGCAGAACATGGAACTGACAGTCAGGTAATTTTGGTAGCTACATCAAAAGATTTAATTTCAAACGTATCTTCTGAAATAGATAAGCAAATATCAATACTTCCTCGTAAAGAAATTGCAAAACAAGCCATTGCTAATTCCAAATTAATTTATGTTGAGAATGATAAAACAGCACTTAAATTAATAAACGAATACGGTCCGGAGCATTTTATAATTTGCACAAAGGATGAAGATTTTTATATAAATGGAATTTCTAATGCGGGTTCAGTATTTATAGGAGATTATACGCCGGAAAGCGCAGGTGATTATGCCTCAGGGACCAATCATACATTGCCAACTAATGGATTTAGTAAAGCGTATTCTGGAGTTAACTTAGATAGTTTTTTAAAAAGTATGACGTTTCAAAAAATATCAAAAGAAGGTCTATTAAACATAGGAGAAACCATAGAAATTATGGCAGAAGCCGAAGGATTGCAAGCACATAAAAATGCGGTATCAATTAGATTAAAGGATTTGAAAAATGAATATTAAAGATTTAATAAGACCAAATATTAAAGCACTAAAGCCGTATTCATCTGCACGTGATGAATTTCAAGGAAATAGTAACGATATGGTGTTTTTAGATGCAAATGAGAATCCTTTTGATAATGGTGTTAACCGTTATCCAGATCCGCAACAACGACAATTAAAAAATATTATATCTGATTTAAAAGGAATTTCGACAAAAAACATTCTTTTAGGAAACGGAAGTGACGAAGTTTTAGATCTTGTATTTAGAGCTTTCTGTGAGCCTAATCAAGATAATATCATAATATTACCACCAACTTATGGAATGTATAGTGTTTTAGCCAATATTAATGCAATAGCAATTAAGAAAGTAAATTTAACGGAGGGTTTCCAAATAGATGTTGACAGAATTTTAAAAGTCGCTGACACCAACAGTAAAATTATATTTTTATGTTCACCGAATAATCCAACAGGAAATAGTTTAAAAAGTACCGATATTGATACGTTGCTCAATAAATTTAATGGAATTGTGGTTATTGATGAAGCTTATATTGATTTTTCAAATAATGAAAGTTGGATTAAATCATTATGTAAATATCCAAATTTGATTGTGACTCAAACGCTGTCAAAAGCATATGGAATGGCAGGAATTCGTTTAGGAATTTGTTATGCCTCCGAAGAAATAATTTCAACATTAAACGGTATTAAACCACCATATAATGTAAATGAACTAACTCAAAGAAAAGCTATTGAATTATTAAATGATAAAAATATTTCGAAGAATCAAATAAAAGAAATATTGGATGTGCGTGATTTGTTGTTGTCAGAATTAAAAACTATTAGTTTTGTTTCTAAAATTTATCCTTCAGATGCTAATTTTGTTCTTGTAAAAGTCGATAATGCAACTAAACGTTACAATCAATTAATTGAAAGAGGTATTGTTATAAGAAACAGAACAACACAACCAGGATGCGAAAACTGCTTAAGATTTACAGTAGGAAATCATGACGAAAACAAAATATTAGTAGATACCTTAAAATCTATACGATGAAAAAAGTATTATTTATAGACCGAGATGGGACTATCATAAAAGAAACAAGTGATGAGCAAATAGATTCATTTGAAAAACTAGAGTTTTATCCAAAAGTATTTCAATATTTAAGCCGTATTGCCAACGAATTGGATTTTGAAATCGTAATGATAACAAATCAAGATGGTTTGGGTACTGAAGCCTTTCCGGAAAACACATTTTGGCCAGTCCATAATTTTATAATTAAATGTTTTGAAGATGAGGGCATTGTGTTTAAAGAACAGTTTATTGACAGAACTTTTGCAAAAGACGATGCACCAACTAGAAAGCCAAATACAGGATTACTAACTAAATATTTTTCTGAAACTTATGATTTAGAAAACTCGTTTGTAATTGGCGATAGACTTACGGATATCGAATTGGCTAAAAATCTAGGAGGAAAAGGTATTTATATTAACGATGAAACGCATTTGGGTACGAACGAAATCACTGTAAAACGTGAAGAATTAGAAGCTTATATTGCTTTAGAAACAAATGATTGGGCAAAAATTTATGCTTTTTTAAAAGCTAAAGAACGAACTGGTGGCATTATAAGAAATACCAATGAAACTAAAATTGCTATTCAACTTAATCTTGATGGAACTGGGAAAAGCAAAATAGACACAGGAATAGCGTTTTTCGACCATATGTTAGATCAAATTGCACGACACGGCCAATTGGATTTAAATATAAAAGTTGAGGGAGATTTAGAAGTTGATGAGCATCATACTATTGAAGACACAGCCATTGCTTTAGGAGAGTTATTCAACAAAGTATTAGGAAATAAATTAGGAATAGAGCGCTACGGTTTCTGTTTACCAATGGATGACTGTTTTGCACAAGCAGCAATTGATTTTGGAGGCAGAAATTGGCTGGTATGGGAAGCTGAATTTAAACGTGAAATGATTGGTAAAATGCCAACCGAAATGTTTTATCATTTCTTTAAATCTTTTACTGATGGCGCAAAATGCAACTTAAATATTAAAGCCGAAGGAACTAATGAACATCATAAGATTGAAGCTATTTTTAAAGTCTTCGCCAAAGCAATTAAAATGGCTGTAAAACGCGATATAGAAAAAATGATTTTGCCATCAACAAAAGGGATGCTGTAATGAAATTAGTGATCATTGATTATGGCGCTGGAAATATAAAAAGCATTCAATTTGCATTTAAGCGATTGGGTATAGATGCAGTACTTTCCAACAACCCTAAAGAAATATCGGAAGCCGACAAAGTCATTTTTCCCGGAGTTGGCGAGGCAAGTTCAGCTATGGAAATGTTAAAATCTAGTGGGTTAGACATATTAATTCCAACTTTAAAACAGCCTGTTTTAGGTATTTGTTTAGGAATGCAATTACTTTGTAATTATACTGAAGAAGGAAATACAAAAGGTATTGGTATATTTAATACAACGGTTAAGCGATTTTCTGATAATGTTAAAGTCCCTCAGATGGGTTGGAATATTATTAAAAATCTAAAATCAGACTTGTTTAATGGAATAAAGGAAAATGAATATATGTATTTGGTTCATAGTTATTATGCAGAACATTGTGAAGAAACTATTGCAGCAACTGATTATAGTTTAGATTATGCTTCGGCATTAAAACATAACAATTTTTACGGAGTACAATTTCATCCAGAAAAGAGTAGTTTAGCGGGAGAAAAAATATTGAAAAATTTTATAGAATTATAATATGAGAATTATACCGGCTATCGATATTATTGAAGGAAAGTGTGTTCGATTAACCAAAGGGGATTATGGAACAAAAAAAATATATAGTGAAAGTCCGTTAGAAATCGCAAAAACATTTGAAGGCGCAGGGATTGAATATTTACATTTAGTAGATTTAGATGGCGCAAAAGCACAGCATATTGTAAACTATAAAGTTTTAGAGCAAATTGCATTAAAAACAAGTCTAAAAATAGATTTTGGTGGCGGTTTAAAATCTAATGAAGACTTACATATTGCCTTTAATTCTGGAGCAAAACAAATAACTGGAGGAAGTATAGCTGTTAAAGATCCTGATACTTTTGAAGGTTGGATAACTAAATATGGGCCAACCAAAATAATATTAGGTGCAGATAGTGATAATGGTAAAGTGTCTATAAGTGGGTGGATGGAGCAAAGTAAAGAGGACGTTATTCCTTTTATTAAAGCATATCAAAAAAAAAGTATTCAATACGTCATTTGTACTGATATTTCAAAGGATGGAATGCTCGAAGGGCCTTCGTTTGACTTATATAAAAACATTATTTCAGAATGCACAAATAGCAGTAGCGGTCAGTCTGTTAAATTAATAGCTTCTGGTGGCATTTCTGATATTTCAGAAATTCCAATTTTAAAGAAAATGGGCTGTGAAGGAGTTATTATAGGGAAAGCCATTTATGAAGACAGAATCACCTTAAAACAACTCGAAAAGTTCGTGTAATATGTTAACAAAACGAATTATCCCTTGTTTGGATATTAAAAATGGGCGTACGGTAAAAGGTGTAAATTTTGTGGATTTGCGTGATGCAGGCGACCCTGTAGAACTGGCAAAACAATATGCTGACTTGGGTGCAGACGAATTAGTTTTTTTAGACATATCGGCTACAATAGAAGGTCGTGCAACCACACTAGAAATGGTTTTGCATGTTGCCGAACAAGTTAACATTCCATTCACTGTTGGAGGTGGAATTTCCTCAATAGAAGATGTTGACGCGCTTTTAAAATGTGGTGCCGATAAAGTTTCTATTAACTCATCGGCCGTTAAAAGACCAGAATTAATAAATGAATTATCAAATAAATTTGGAAGTCAATGCATAGTAGTTGCTATTGATGCAAAACAAATTGATGGGAATTGGAAAGTTCATTTAGCAGGAGGAAGTATTCCTACCGATATTGATTTGTTTGAATGGGCAAAAGAAGTTGAAAATCGAGGAGCTGGCGAAATTTTATTTACATCAATGAATCATGACGGTACAAAAAATGGATTTGCAAATTTGGCATTAGCTAAATTATCAGACGAATTAAATATTCCAATTATAGCTTCTGGAGGTGCTGGAAATGTTCAACATTTTATTGACACATTCAAAGAAGGAAAATCCGATGCAGCTTTGGCGGCAAGCGTTTTTCACTTTGGAGAAATATTAATTCCTGAATTAAAAAAAGATTTAAAAAAAAATAATATACTAGTGCGATTGTAAAGCTTTGCTGAACAATTTTTATTGGTAAAAAGTAATATATAATGACCATAAAATACGACACAAACGGACTTGTGCCAGCTATCATTCAAGATGCAACAACTAAGAATGTATTGATGCTTGGTTATATGAATGAAGCTGCTTATTTAAAAACTAAAGAAACCAAACAAGTCACTTTTTATAGCAGAAGTAAGCAACGATTATGGACAAAAGGTGAAGAAAGTGGTAATTTTTTGAATCTTGTAGATATAAAAAATGATTGTGATAATGATAGCTTACTTATACAAGTAAATCCAGTTGGTGCGACATGCCATAAAGGAACAGATACATGTTGGGGAGAAAATAATTTTTCAAACTATGGGTTTTTCTCAAAATTAGAAGATGTTATTTCAAGCCGAATCGCGAGCCAAGAATCTGAGAAATCATATGTTGCTAGTTTGTTTGAAAAAGGAATTAATAAAATAGCTCAGAAAGTAGGCGAGGAGGCCGTTGAAACTGTAATTGAAGCACTTGGTAGTAACGACGAACTGTTTTTATATGAATCGGCAGATTTAATGTTTCACTATCTAATGCTTTTGCAAGCCAAAGGATTTACATTAAAGGACATAGAAAAAGAATTAAAGAATAGGCATAAATAGTACAAAAAAAGGCTCAATGGAAATTAAGCCTTTTTTATATAAGCTATTAAGCTATCCATCCTTTAGAATTGGCTTTTTTAGAAAACCAAACTAAAAAGAGTGCAAAAATTATAATGCTCAACATCATTCCTATATTACTCGTGTGGCCATTTAATATGCTATATCCCATTTGAGCAATAACTGCAATTAATGAAATTATAAAGAAGGTATAGCTCCATTTTTTTCTCATTAAAAGTCCAATAGCACCTGCTACTCCTGCAAAAACAGCTATGGCAAATGCACCCATAGTCCATGAAGGTAAGCTGGCTGCAATTTCAAGTTCTTCAACAGTGAATGAACTTTGATACCGTTCGGTATTATAGGCTTGTCCTAAATATCCGTCAACACCAAGTGAGTTCCAAATAAGTGCAAATACACTTATAATCCAGAACCAAATTGGTGCTTTGTTTTTTGATGTGTCTGACATAATTTTATAGTTTTTAGTTAGTAATAAGTAATACAATGTATAATTTTTTTGTCACTTTCAATAAATAGCCTATTTTCAAAACCTATTCTATCTTTAAATGAAAAAGTATTTTTACGTTATTAATATTCAATATTTGGGATACCGTTTTCATGGATGGCAAAAACAGCCTAATCTAAAAACGTTGCATTTAATGTTGGACAGAACTTTTAATTTTATACTTGAAGGTAAGACGTTTAAAAGTTTAAGTTCAGGTAGGACGGACGCTATGGTATCGGCTGAATGTGCGGCTTTTGAATTATTTTTAAACGAACCAATTAACAATCATGTTGCTTTTTTAGAATTATTGAACTACAATTTGCCTCAAGATATGCGTGCTTTAAATATTCGTGAAGTTGATTCAAAATTCAATATAATTAATAGTCCAAAAATAAAAGAGTACTTATACTTATTCAGTTTTGGTGAAAAATGTCATCCATTTTGCGCACCGATTATGACCACCATTCTTGACGATTTAGATATCGAACTCATGAAACTTGGAGCAAAGCTTTTTGAAGGTAAACATTATTTTAAATCGTACTGTTATAAACCTACCAATAATGGCATCTATAACAGAGAAATTGAGTCTTGCGAGTTAATAGAAAACACAATATACACTGCTAATTATTTTCCTAAAACGTCATATATATTACGAGTTAAAGGAAAAGGTTTTATGCGTAATCAAATTAGGTTAATGATGGGAACTTTAATAGATTTAGGCAAAGGCAAATTATCCATAGATAAGATAGAAAAAAGTTTACTTCCAGATAGCGATATAAAAATGGATTATATTGCTCCGGCTTCTGGTTTGATTTTAAAAAACATCGATTTTTTATAAGTATTCCTACAAGAAATCTTCATAAACTTTTTAACAAATTCACAAATTAATTAACATAATTTAAGTTAAAAAAAACTTAAAATGGTTAAAGGTTGTTAAATCGCTTGACATTTTTTATATATCCTATAGTTTATATACAGACGAACAAAAAAAACAATTTTAATTATGAGTTATTTGAATATGAAAGATGAAGAATTATTAAAAGTTGTGGTTGAGTTAAACATATTATTAGCTGATTACCATATCTATTATCAAAAATTAAGAAGTAATCATTGGAATATTTTAGGAAAAAACTTTTTTGATTTACATGTAAAATTTGAAGAGTTATATACCGATGCTCGGGTGAAAATAGATGAAATCGCAGAACGCATCTTAACGCTTCGGTACCACCCTATGAGTAAGTTTAGTGATTATTTACAAGTTTCTGCGATTGAAGAAGTTGAGCCGTTAAAAGCTGATACAGAAATGGTTGAAGAAACCATAAACGATCATAAATTATTACTAAAACAAATGTCTAAAGTAATTGATATCGCAGAAAAAATAGGCGATGAAGGAACAATAGATTTAATTGGAGCTTATATAAGAGAACTAGAGAAGTCTAGTTGGATGCTAAATGCATGGAATAAAGATACTAAAGACTCCTTAAAATCAAATATTGTCAGCGTTAGTTAGTTTTTATATGGATTGCAGAGATAAATTATTAACCTTTAAAAATATAAAAACATGGAAACATCAATAACAGAAGCATTTAACGCCATTATTACAAAATTACAAGGATGGCTAACAACTATAATAGAGTATTTACCAAATTTTGGATTAGCTCTTTTAGTATTAATTTCAGCATATTTTATAGCAAAATATGTAAACAAGATAACCTATAAAATTGTATCTAAGAAGGTGCATCAAGAGTCTGTGGCTAAAATGATATCTAGAATTTCAGCGGTACTATTAGTTATCATTGGCTTATATATATCACTTGGTATATTAAACCTAAGTAAAACACTAACTTCATTATTAGCAACTGCTGGTGTTGCAGGTTTAGCCATTGGTTTAGCATTACAAAACACATTAAGTAACACCGTTGCTGGAATTACATTGTCTTTTAGAAAGAAAATTAGAATTGGTAATTGGGTTGAAACAAACGGATTTTCAGGCGAAGTTATAGATATAAATTTAAAAGAATTTGTTATTAAAGAAGCAGATAATAATATAGTTATTATGCCTAACAAACTAATTTTAGAAAACCCAATTAAAAACTATTCTTTAACTACAAAAATGCGAGTTGCCCTGGAATGTGGAGTTGGATACGAATCAGATTTAGAACAGGTTGAGAGCTTAACAAAAAAAGTAATAGCAAAAACATTTGACCAAATTGATAATGAAAGTGATGTAGAATTTTATTACACAGAGTTTGGTGGGAGTTCTATAAACTACTTATGCCGTTTTTGGATAGATGCCGAAAGTATGCTCGAAAAACACAGAGCAAAAACTAAAGCCATTATCGAAATTAAAAAGGCCTATGACAAAGAAGGTATAAACATTCCTTTCCCAATTCGAACGCTTCAATTTGATAATAAACTATCAATCAATGAAGCCACATCAAAAACACAATTCTCTAATAATTAGAGTAGGTTTATTACACTCAATAAACTATTAATTTGAACACTAAAAATATAATATTATGTTACGTTGGACAATCACATTTATAATTATTGCATTAATAGCTGGAGTTTTAGGCTTTGGCGGAATAGCAGGAGCATCTGCTGGAATAGCTAAAATATTCTTTTTCATCTTTATAGTGCTTTTTGTACTATCTCTATTGAAAAGTTTAGTAAAAAAATAAAAACATTAACCATTAAAAATCAAAAACAATGAAAAAAATCATATTTGCATTAATATTAATATTCACGATATCAACTGTTTTTACAGGTTGTAGAGATGAAAAAAGTACAGGTGAAAAAATTGAAGAATCAGTAGAAAATGTTGGGGATGAAATGGAGGACGCTGCTGAAGAAGTTGAAGATGCCGTAGATTAATTCCTGAAATTTTTCAGTTTATTTTAATGAACTTTTATATGACGTAAAAGATGCATTAGATAATATGCAAGATGAAATTAATGAAGTAAGAGAAGAAGCGAAATAAATTATTGGTTTCAATATAATTTCATTAACTAAAACTATTTATTAATTTAAAATTTAAAGAAATGAAAAATATAATATATATAAGTGCTTTACTTTTATTTACAGGTGCCATTGCCCAAGAAGCAAATAAAGAAGCAAAGGAAGAAACGGAAGTAAAGATTGTAAAAATAAAAAATGGTAATAAAACCACAGAGAAAAAAGTAAAAGTTATAACCAGAGAAACAGGTTCGGTAGAATTAGCCGAAGCTGACGAGAATAAAGTGAATCAAGATCGTGTTGAATCTGTATCTAAAGTCGAAAAAATGGTTATGGTAGATGATGATGGTGATGAAGATTATGATTATATAACCAAAGAAACTTATTACAAAATTGGTGATAAAGAATTTTTATTTAAGCCAAATAACAGAGGCTTTGATATAGCCTTTAATAATAATGAGGAAAAATTTGTAAAAAAAGCGACGGCATTAAATACTAATGCTAGTGGGCACTACATAGTAAATGGTGAAGCCTTCTCAGGCATTGGATACTTTAATAGAAATGGTGATTTTGTAATTGAGTATTACAATAAAGAAAACGATACTCTTGAAATTAAAACGTATATATTAGCTGAAACTGCAGATTAAAATAAAATATATCATAATTTAAAAAGTCCTAATTTATTAGGACTTTTTGTATTTTTAAACAAAAGTAAATTATAATTATGAGTGCCATAATACCTCAGTCAGTATTTCCATTTTTAAAAAAATTAGAAAAAAATAATAATCGAGAATGGTTTAATGATAACAAACCAGAGTTTAAGGCAATTGAAGGGGACGTCAAGATTTTTTATAATAGAATTATGGAAAATTTAAATAAGCATGACGATATTGACAAGCTTAAAATATTTAGAATTTATCGAGATGTCCGTTTTTCTAAAAACAAGCTACCATATAAAACTCATTTTGGGGGCTCATTTCATAGAACAAAACCTAAATTAAGAGGAGGCTATTATTTACATATCCAGCCCAATAATGAAAATTTTATTGCTGTTGGTTTTTGGGATCCGGCAGCATCAGATTTACTTCGTATTAGAAAAGAAATTGCAATGGATGATGAAGAAATTCGAGCTATTATTACTAATAAAAAATTCAAGACTATTTGGGGAAGTTTTGTAGGGGACGAAGTTAAAACAGCTCCAAAAGGCTTTAGTAAAGATCATAAGGCCATTGATTTAATAAAAAAGAAACAATATATTTTTACTAGAAAATTTACAGACAAACAGGTGTTAGACAAGAATTTTATTGTGGAAGTTGATAAATCGTTTAAAACTGTAAGGCCATATTTTGATTATATGAGTGATGTATTAACAACAGATTTAAATGGCGTTTCGCTTATATAACATTACACAGCTTCTAATAATGTTGGTGTTTCAAAAAGCTGAATATTACTCAATAACCGTTCTTTTACAATATTCATCATACGCTTATTCAAAGCAGAAGAAGTTTTTATATAGATTAAATACTCTTCAGATGTAAACTGCCCAATTATCATTCCTTTTAAAGAATTTCTAAATTTCATATCTTTTTGAATTGCATTTTCAATATAATCAGTTCGCTTGTCAAGCGTTAAATTATAAAAAACCGATTTGTGTTTAACAATGTAATTTCTAAAAACCTCTATTAACAAATCACTTTGCAATTTTACTACCGGTCGTAAAATTAAATTTTGAAATCGTTCATCTATACTCATACTGTCATTGATAGTTGCCGTTAAAATTTCCGGTCTAATGTTTTTTAAATCGAAATCTCTAGTGTTCATGGTTTGGAGTTTGGATTAAAAATATCGATTATAAGCCCCTTTATTAATCTTTCAAACTTTAATTATTAACCGGCTTATTAACAATGAAGATTTTTTTATCTTTAAATAAAAATAAATTATGAGATTTCATACGAGAAAATGGATAAAACCAGAAGATTTAAATGCTAATGGTACATTGTTTGGAGGGCGACTTTTAGAATGGATAGATGAAGAGGCGGCTTTATATACCATTATTCAATTAGAAAACCCGAAAGTAGTTACTAAATATATAAGTGAGATAGATTTTAAAGCTTCCGCGAAACAAGGTGATATTGTGGAAATAGGCATTGAAATTGTTAAATTCGGAAAGGCATCTTTAACCTTATGTTGCGAGGTTAGAAATAAAATGACAAGAGAAACTATTATTACTATTTCTAATATTGTGATGGTAAATTTGAGTAAAGACGGGAAAGCTTTACCACATGGTAAAACAGAAGTTGAATTTGTTTCTGATAGACTCGAGTAAAAAGAGCAAAACTTGGTTTCAAAAATTATAACCAAATTTATGCATCTGTTGAATAAAAATCAGTTTATACTTTATCTATTGGCAATTTTATAAAAATTCAATAACAAAGACTTTTAAAGTTTCAAATAATCGCAATAAAATATAAATTTGTTGTCCTTTTTAAGGTTAGAAAGTTTATACAAAAAATAAAATATTTATGAGTAATTCATTGTTTGACAAAGTATGGGATTCGCACGTTGTGAGAAAGATTGAAGATGGACCAGATGTTTTTTATATAGACCGTCATTTAATTCATGAAGTTACAAGCCCTGTAGCGTTTGTTGGATTAGAAAGTAGAGGTTTAAGCGTGTTGTATCCTAAGCGTACATTTGCGGTTGCAGACCACAATACACCGACAATTAATCAACATTTACCAGTTCAAGATCCATTATCTGCTAATCAATTAAAAACTTTAGAAGATAATGCAAATAAGTATGGTATTAGCCACTGGGGATTAGGTCATCAAAATAACGGTATTGTTCACGTTGTAGGACCAGAAAATGGCATTACACTTCCAGGAGCAACAATTGTTTGTGGAGATTCGCACACATCTACTCACGGTGCTTTTGGAGCCATTGCTTTTGGTATTGGTACTTCTGAAGTAGAAATGGTTTTAACTACGCAATGTATTATGCAACCGAAGCCTAAGAAAATGCGTATTAGCATTAATGGGCCATTAAGTAAAGGTGTCACACCTAAAGATGTAGGTTTATATATTATTTCTCAATTAACAACTTCTGGTGCTACTGGATATTTTGTTGAGTATGCTGGTGATGTTTTTGAAAACATGACTATGGAAGGTCGTATGACTGTTTGTAACTTATCGATAGAGATGGGTGCTCGTGGCGGTATGATTGCTCCAGATGAAAAGACATTTGAGTATATTAAAGGTCGTTCTATGACGCCAAAAGGTGCAGATTGGGACAAGGCCATGGAATATTGGAAAACGTTAAAAACAGATGAAGATGCTGTTTTTGATAAAGAATTATCTTTTGATGCTACAGATATTGAACCAATGATTACGTATGGTACAAATCCTGGTATGGGAATGGGGATATCTAAAAATATTCCATCTGCAGAATCTGTTGAAGGAGGTAAAGCTACTTACGATAAGTCTTTAGCATATATGGGATATGAAGAAAATGATCAAATGATTGGTAAGAAAATCGATTATGTATTTATTGGTAGTTGTACTAATGGACGTATTGAAGATTTCCGTGCGTTTGCATCTATTGTTAAAGGGCGAAAAAAAGCAGACAATGTTACAGCTTGGTTAGTTCCTGGCTCTCATGTTGTTGAAGCTAAAATAAAAGAAGAAGGATTATTAGACATTTTTCTAGACGCTGGTTTTGTTCTTAGAGAACCAGGGTGTTCTGCTTGTTTAGCAATGAATGATGATAAGGTACCAGCAGGTAAATATGCGGTTAGTACATCTAACAGAAATTTTGAAGGTCGTCAGGGACCAGGATCCAGAACATTATTAGCTAGTCCTTTAGTTGCGGCAGCAGCAGCGGTTACAGGAGTAGTAACAGATCCAAGAGAATTACTTTAATAATAGACAATACGAAAAAATGGCTTACGATAAATTTACAACCCTAACAAGTACTGCAGTTCCTTTACCAATCGAGAATGTAGATACAGATCAAATTATACCAGCACGCTTTTTAAAAGCTACTAAGCGTGAAGGTTTTGGAGATAACTTATTCCGTGATTGGCGATATAATGCTGATAATACGCCAAAGAAAGATTTTATATTGAATAATCCTGTTTATAAAGGTAAGATACTGGTAGGAGGAAAGAACTTTGGTTCTGGTTCTTCTAGAGAACATGCTGCTTGGGCGGTTTACGATTATGGTTTTCGTTGTGTAGTTTCTAGTTTCTTTGCAGATATCTTCAAAAATAACTGTTTAAATATTGGTGTTTTGCCAGTACAAATTAGTCCAGAATTTTTAAATGAGATATTTGAAGCTATTTATGCTGATGCGAATACAGAATTAGAAATTAATTTAGAAGCGCAAACTATTACATTATTATCTACTGGTTCGCAAGAATCATTTGATATTAATGGCTATAAAAAAGACAACATGTTAAATGGTTTTGATGATATTGATTATTTACAGAACATGAAAAGCGAGATTGAATCTTTTACAGAATCTCGCCCTTTCTAAACGATGAGCGTTAGAAAAATAGAAATAATGGATACAACATTGCGCGATGGTGAACAAACCTCGGGCGTGTCATTTTCTGCTTCAGAAAAATTAACTATTGCCAAACTTTTACTTGATGAATTAAAAGTAGATCGTATAGAAATAGCTTCAGCCAGAGTTTCTGAAGGTGAATTTCAAGCGGTTAAAGATGTTACAAAATGGGCCGAAGAAAATAATTATTTAGAGAAAGTTGAAGTTTTAACTTTTGTTGATAAAGGTGTATCAATAGATTGGATGATTGAAGCCGGAGCTAAAGTTCAAAATTTATTAACAAAAGGTTCTTTAAATCATTTAACTCATCAGCTTAAAAAGACTTCTAATCAGCATTTTATAGAAATTTCAGAAACTATTTTGTTGGCTAAGGAAAAAGGAATAGATACCAATGTGTATTTAGAAGATTGGAGCAATGGAATGCGAAATTCTAAAGACTACGTTCTAGAATTTTTAGATTTTTTATCAACCCAACCTGTAAAACGAATAATGTTACCTGATACTTTGGGCGTTTTAACACCGAAAGAATCTTACGATTTCGTTAAAGTAATTAAAGATAAGTATCCACAGCTGCATTTTGATTTCCATGCGCATAACGATTATGATTTAGGCGTGTCAAATGCCATAGAAGCCATTAGAGCTGGTGCAGATGGTTTGCATCTAACAGTTAATGGTATGGGAGAGCGTGCTGGAAATGCGCCAATGGCAAGTACTATTGCCGTTATAAATGATTTTATTCCAAATGTTAAAACTGGCGTAAATGAAAAAGTTCTTTATACTGTAAGTAAATTAGTTGAAAATTTTTCAGGAATAATGATTCCTGCTAACAAACCAATTATTGGTGCCAACGTATTCACTCAAACAGCAGGAATTCATGCTGACGGTGATAATAAAAAGAACCTATATTTTAGCGATTTAATGCCAGAACGATTTGGCAGAAAACGCCAATATGCATTAGGAAAATCGTCTGGAAAAGCCAATATTCAAAAGAACTTGAATGAACTAGGTCTACAACTAAACGATGATGATTTAAAAAAAGTAACACAACGAATCATCGAACTTGGAGATAAAAAACAAGTAGTTACAAAAGAAGACTTGCCATATATAATATCAGACGTTCTTGATAGAACTTATGAAGAGAAAGTAAAGGTAAATTCTTATGTACTAACCCATTCGAAAGGATTGAAGCCATCTACTTCAGTTTCAATAACTATAGAAAATGAAACCTTTGAAGAAATTGCTCAAGGTGACGGTCAGTTTGATGCATTTATGAATGCGATTAGAAGTGTCTTTAAAAAAAAGAATAAGGTATTACCAGATTTGATTGATTATGCGGTAAGAATTCCTCCTGGAAGTCGTTCCGATGCACTGTGTGAAACAATTATCTCATGGAAAAATTCTGAAAAAGAATTTAAAACAAGAGGTTTAGATTCAGATCAAACAGTATCTGCTATTAAAGCAACTGAAAAAATGCTAAATATTATTACTAATTAAGATTATACAACATAAAATGAAATTAAATATTGCGCTATTAGCCGGAGACGGTATAGGACCTGAAGTTATAGATCAAGCAGTTAAGGTAAGTGATGCTATTGCAAAGAAATTTGGACACGACATTAATTGGAAACCAGCTTTAACCGGTGCTGCTGCAATTGATGCTGTAGGAGAGCCTTATCCAGATTCTACGCACGAGATTTGTAAAAGCTCTGATGCTGTGTTATTTGGTGCGATTGGTCATCCGAGGTTTGATAATGATCCATCTGCAAAGGTTAGACCAGAACAAGGTTTATTAAAAATGCGTAAGGCTTTAGGTTTATTTGCTAATGTGAGACCTACGTTTACGTTTCCGTCTTTATTGGATAAATCTCCATTGAAAAAAGAGCGTATTGAAGGTACTGATTTAGTGTTTTTACGTGAGTTAACTGGTGGTATTTACTTTGGAGAAAAGGGTAGAAGAGATGGTGGAGAAACGGCTTTTGATAATTGTGTTTACACAAGGGCAGAAGTACAACGTTTAGCTGTTAAAGGTTTTGAATTAGCCATGACACGATCTAAAAAATTATGTTGTGTTGATAAGGCTAACGTTTTAGAAACCTCTCGTTTATGGCGAGAAACTGTTCAAGCTATGGAAAAAGATTACCCTGAAGTTGAAGTAAGTTATGAATTTGTTGATGCTGTTGCCATGCGTTTAGTGCAATGGCCAAATAGTTACGATGTGTTAATTACTGAAAACCTATTTGGTGATATTTTAACGGATGAAGCATCTGTAATCTCAGGATCTATGGGATTAATGCCATCAGCATCTTTAGGATCTGATATCGGCTTGTTTGAGCCTATACACGGGTCATACCCACAGGCTACTGGGTTAAATATTGCAAATCCAATGGCAACGGTATTGTCTGCAGCAATGATGTTTGAAAACTTTGGCTTATTAGAAGAAGGAAAAGTTATTAGAGACGCTGTAAACAGAGCTTTAGAAAAAGGTATAGTTACGGAAGATTTGGCTGACGGAGGTAAAGCTTATGGAACTAAAGAAGTAGGCGATTGGCTAGCTGCAAATATTTAAAGAATAACAATTTAGTAATCGTTTGTAAAAATGGATTTAGTAATCGTTTGTAAAAATGGATTTAGTAACTTTATACTAAATCCATTTTTTTTATTTTAAATATGAAAACATTATTACTTTCTTTAGCCTTATTTACATCATTATTCTTGGAATCTCAAAATATTGGCGACTTCACTTCAATAACACCAGCAACCCAAACAGAGGCGTTTGTTATTTCATCTAGTCATACATTTCAAAAAATTATAGAGGTAGGAGATGCATTAGATATAGGGGGATCGTTACCAATTAATCCAGATTTTACAGGATATGTTCCCATAACTGGAAGTAGTACTAATGGTTATTTAAGTATTAACTCTGAAGCTGGCCCTGGTGGAAACACAATTCTAGATATCAATTTTGATAGCAGTTCTAACTTATGGGAGATTACAGCATCTGAGGCTGTTGATTTTACCGACCCTAATATTGTTGGCACCTTTGCAAATTGCTCTGGCACAGTTACTTCTTGGGGAACCGTTATTACTTCAGAAGAATTCTCAATACCGAATGATACTAATTCTGATGGATACTATGATGTGGGTTGGAATATAGAAATCGATCCAGTGACCAAAACAGTGGTTAATAATCAAAAACTATGGGCTTTAGGTAATTTTAAGCATGAAAATGTCGTCGTTCATTCCAATGATCGTACAGTTTACCAAGGGGCAGATGACACGAGTGGATTTGGTTTCTTATATAAGTTTGTAGCTACAACTGCTCAAGATTTAAGTAAAGGAGATTTATATGTTTACACAGGTCCAAAAAGTGGTTCTGGATCATGGGTAATGATAAATGATAGTTCAATACCTGCTCATGAGACGCCAAGTCACCGTAATAATACAATGGCTTTAGCAAATGGAGTGGGTGCAACAAATTTTGTTGGTATTGAAGATGTGGAAATTGGACCAGACGGTTGGATATATTTTGCTGTAAAAAGCGCTCCTGATAAACGTGTTTATAGATTTCAAGATTCCGACCCAATTACGGGTACTACAGTAACAAATATGGAAACTTTTGTGGGCAATACAGATACAAACCCAAATATCGAATACAACATATTTGATGGCAATAATACAACAGCAGTAGCTTGGGGAAGTGGTAATGATAATTTAGCATTTGATAATGATGGCAATTTATGGGTACTACAAGATGGTAGTACTGATTATATTTGGGTAGTGAAAAGTGGACATACTCAAGCTATTCCTGATGTTGAAATTTTTGGAGTTGTTCCATTGGGAGCTGAACCAACTGGAATTACATTCTCTCCAGATAACAAATTTTTATTTATGTCTGTTCAACACCCAGATTCAGGGAATGTAGCAAATCAAATTGATGCTGCTGGGAATACAGTTAATTTTGATAAAGGCACTGTTTTAGTAATTGCAAGAAACGAAAACTTAGGAACTTCTTTGTTTGTGAAAGAGCCTTTTACGACTAATTATAAATTATTCCCAAATCCATTAGAATCAAATAAAATTTTAAACATAAAGGGAATTCAGATTGATAATGTACAGTTATTTTCCATACTTGGAGAAAAACTACTAGACGTAGATTATAATAATGCAAATGAAGTAAACTTAAAACTTAAAAACAGAATTCCTGGGCTTTATCTTATTAAGATAAACAATAAGCAATCAATTAAATTGATAATTAATTAGATAATTGTTGTTTAAAACTAGAACTACTAGGTAATTCAAAAACCTCTAAATCAAAATAGGGAAGTGCTGCTATAAGATGATCGAATATATCCGACATAATATATTCATAATTCTCCCAGCGCTTATCACTACTAAAAGCATAAATCTCCATAGGAATACCCTGAGTTGTTGGCGCTAATTGTCGGGCCATAATCATCATATCTTTATTAATAGCAGAATGACTTTTTAAATAAGAATCTATATACTTTCTAAAAACACCAATATTAGTGAGGTTTCTACCGTTTATCAATTCGTTTTTATTAATATTATTAGAAGAATTATAAGATTTAATATCGCTCTGTCTGGTTTCTATATATGAAGTTATAAGTTGAATATCTTTAAGTTTTTCAACATCTATATCTGTTAAATATTTTACACCTTCTTGCTTAATAAATAAAGCTCTTTTAATACGACGACCATCTGATTGGTTCATTCCTCGCCAGTTTTTAAAAGAATCTGAAATTAAAGCGTATGTTGGAATAGTAGTAATTGTTTTATCAAAGTTCTGAACTTTAACGGTAGCTAAATTAATTTCAGTAACATCACCATCGGCACCATACTTTTCAAAAGTAATCCAATCGCCAATATGAACCATATCGTTTATGGAAACTTGAATACTAGCCACAAACCCTAAAATAGTGTCTTTAAATACTAAGATAACTACGGCTGAAATAGCACCCATGCCAGTAATAAACTTAATAAATTCAATACCTGTAATGATAGCGATGGCAGATAAAAATCCTACCACCCAAGCAAAAATCATGAATACCTGAATGTAACTGTCTATTGGTTTATCCTTTAGTCGGGGTAGAGTTTTAAAGTAATCTTTTAACGTATTTAACAAGCTTCTAACAATCCAAAGTGTTAATATTATAGCAAATACCTGCAAAATTATTTCAATAACAACATCAGAATCAGGAAAATCAGTAAATACAATAGGTGCAAACTTTAATGCAATTAAAAACGGAATTATATGTGCAATATTTCTAGGAACCTTATTAGCAACCAAATAGTCGTCAAAATTTGTTTTACTTCGTGAGGCGAACTGACCAAATAACCCAACTAATAACTTACGTATAACGAAATCTAGAACAAATATAATAAGTAATAAAGCGAGTAATAAAGCCAACATATTTAAATACTTAGCTGAGTTTTCGCTTATTCCAGTTGTTATTAAATAATCGTAAAGTAAATGTTTTATTGAATTCATTTATTTTATAGGTTTTAAATATTTTCTATCTACATAAAAAGTTCCAAAAGGGATAATTGAAGCCAATAGAATTATTCCAAATTGAGATTTATTCCAAGACATGTCTGTTTTCAGAAATACTGCAAAAGTGATGTACGCAATAAATAATAAACCGTGAGGCATCCCCAAAAGTTTAACATATTGAGGGTCTTGAGCAAAATACTTAATAGGCGTGGCAATAAAGAGTAATAAAATGTATGAAACACCCTCTAAAAGGGCAACCAATCTGAAAATATTAATAAAAGAAAACATGATAATAAATTTTGTGCAAAAGTAGAACACAAAGAAATAAAAACAACGCCTTTTAAGATAAATTTATAGAACGTTGAAAATTATGAGTCCGTATATAATATATCGTACAAACCTAAGAGATCCGTAGAGCAATACGTTTTTAAATGGAAACTCTATAATACCAGCTGCCATACAAGCAATAGAAAAGGGTAGTGGTAACACGGCACCAACCATGATTAAAAAACCTCCCCATTTTTTAGAGTTTTTTAACTGCTTTTCCATTTTAACTTCAATATAGTTATGTACCGAAGGTATTTTGGTTATGGAACGTCCCATCCAATAAGAAACAAGACCGCCAGTATACGACAAAACCGCGAGGATAGCTAAATAAAACCACGGACTATACATTTTACCTGCCCAAGCTATAAATATTTCTGGAGGAACAAGACCTAATAAAGTCTCTGACACAAAAAAGAAACTTAAAACACCGTACGCAGGAAGAATTTCTGTAAGTTGAGTTAAGGCTTTATTAATATCAAAAAAAGAATTTATTAGATACACTAAACCAATAACCGCAATTATATAAGGAGACGCTTTTTTAATGGCGTCCCAAACAAATTTATAAAACCCCGTATAATTGTAGTATTGATGCAATAATTGCAAACGAGATTTTTCTGTTTTAGGCTTAGGCTTCATGTACTTAAAGTGATATAAGGGATGCAAATATAAGATATGAAAGTCTAGAGATGAAATATTTAACAAACATTAATATATAATGAATATTTTTTATCGACGAATGGTATAACAGGCAAGAGGATTAAAATATTCTATTTTACATAATATAAATTATAGTACAAATGTATTCATGTGAGTAAAATAGCGAATAGAACTTTTGGGTTCTATTTTACATAGTTACAGATATGACGCCTTTAGGTTCATATCGATAGCAATTATGTTACAGCTATTTTACGTGAAGCCATTATAGTTAACATTCGTAAGCTATAATTCTATACTATGTAAAATACCCCAGAATCATTTGTCTGCTAAAGAAACTATAGAACTTGGGGCAATTAAACTATTAAGCGGTTTGCTACGCAGAGTTGTTTGCATTTGTAACTATAATTTGACGTTATGTAAAATATCCGCTGCAAACGCTTATTG
>NZ_JABDMV010000100.1 GCF_013001275.1 Flaviramulus sp. | reverse complement strand
TTACTGCTCATAAAACCGCCATAACTCCAACCCCAAATTCCTATTCTACTAGCATCAATATATGGCAAGTCTCCCAATTGTTTTGCAGCTTCAATTTGGTCCTCAACTTCATATTTACCCAATTCATTTTGCGTTACTTTTTTAAAATCTGCGCCTTTAAAGCCTGTACCTCTACCATCAACACAAGCTATAATATAACCCTGTTGCGCAAGATGTTGAAACCAATAATCATTTGCGCTATTCCATTTATTTGCGACTTGCTGTGACCCCGGGCCTGAATACTGATACATAAATAATGGATACTGCTTATTTTCATCAAAATCCGCCGGTTTAACCATCCACATGTTTAAATCATTTCCATTTACAAGAATAGTACTAAACTCCTTTTTTGAGGTTTTAAACTCTGAAATGTTTTGAGATAATGCATCATTATCCTTTATACTTTTAATTAAATTTCCTGACTCTGAACTATTTAAAGTATACTCTGGTGGTGTAGTGGCACTTGAAAATGTATTTATAAAATATGAAAAATCCGCACTAAAAGCAGCATTGTTAGTGCCTTCACTTTTTGTGAGGCGGATTTTATTTCTTCCGTTTAATTTTATAGAATACACGTCGCGATTGATAGAGCCATTTTCAACAGACTGATAAAAAATGGTATTCGTTTTATCGTCAAAACCATAATAGTTGGTGACTTCCCAATTACCTTTAGTAACTTGATTTATCAACTTACCATTTTTATCATAATGGTAAATATGATTATAACCATCTTTTTCGCTTGTCCATATAAAGCTATTATCCTTTAAAAATGTTAAATTATCGGTTACATCTACATACGCTTTATCTTTCTCAGCCAAAACCAAATTAGCCGTATTAGTTTTTGCATTTATCATCCATAAATCCAATTCATTTTGATGCCTGTTCATATACTGGGCACTTAACACATCGGGATTATTTGTCCATTTAATTCGTGGAATGTAAAAATCATTATATTCTTTCTCAACTTTTACTTTTGATACTTTTTTAGTTTCAACATCATATATATGAAGCGAAACTTCAGAATTAGCTTCTCCTGCTTTTGGATATTTAAAAACTTGCTGAGTTTGATAAAGCTCTTTTCCATATTTGTCCATAGAAAACTCTGGAACATTGGTTTCATCAAAACGAATAAAGGCAATTTTATTACTATCGGCATTCCAATCAAAAGCTCTTACAAATGCAAATTCTTCTTCATAAACCCAATCGGTTATACCGTTTATTATTTCATTCTTTTTACCGTCAAAGGTGATTTGAACTATTTCATCCGAATTCAAATCTTTTACGTATAAATTATTATCTCTGGAAAAAGCAACCATATTTCCATCTGGTGAAAATGTTGGTTCCTGTATTTTCTTTTCAGAAATTAACGATAACGATTGATCTTCAACATTAAATACATAATATTTTCCTAAGGCTGAATGGCGGTAAATAGATTCTACATTTGTAGCTAAAATCACTTTGGTTTCATCATCACTAAAAGTATAACTTGTAAAGTAAGATAACTCATCAATATCAGCAGAATTAACCAGTGTTTTTAACTTTTTTAAGGTTTTGTAATTGTAAATATCTATAGATGTGCTTCTTGCTCCTCTATTCATATTTAAAACAGAATACTGTTGCCCATTAGCCATAGAATGCAATACATCCATACTTTCTGTTCGAAAAGTACCGTAACTCCATATATCTTCAAGTGTAATTTCTTTTGTTTGGGCTATTAAAATTGTGGAAATAAAAAGGCTTAAAAAAAAGGTAAAATTTAGGTGTTTCATGTGCTGTTGTTAATGCGTTTTTAAGTTCAAATGTAACATCCAATTACACATTTTATTCACTTTAAAATTAATTAATAATGGATGTTTCAATAAAAAAAATACTTATTTCACAAAATGATGTCAAGTTTACTAAAAATTATGCAAAAAACCGTTAATATTAACAGTAAAATAGTATCCTTTAAAATTAAGATATTCAATATTCATACCAAGAATAGTATCTTTGCATTGCAAATTAACATGTTATGAGTAAATCTATTTCTGGTTTTTCTAAACTCTCCAAATCTAAAAAGATTGATTGGATTGTAAATAGTTATTTTTCCAACGCTGAAGACGCAAAACGCGTTTTAAAACAATACTGGAATAATAACGAAAAACTACAACAGCTGCATGATGAGTTTATTGAAAACACCATTACTAATTACTACTTGCCACTAGGTGTTGCTCCTAATTTTTTAATAAACAATAAGCTTTATACAATTCCAATGGCGATCGAAGAAAGCTCAGTAGTTGCCGCAGCAAGTAAAACAGCTAAGTTTTGGATGGAAAGAGGTGGATTTAGAACTAAAGTAATATCTACAACCAAAATTGGACAAGTTCATTTTATGTATGTAGGTGATTTTGAAAAACTAAACCAGTTTTTTAATGCCATAAAACCTAAGTTTTTTAAGGACACCGATGCTATTACTAAAAACATGAAAAAACGTGGTGGTGGTATTTTAGATATTGAATTACGTAATAAAACGAATGATATAAAAAACTACTATCAACTCCATGCATCTTTTGAAACTTTAGATGCCATGGGAGCAAATTTTATTAATTCATGTTTGGAACAATTTGCTAAAACTTTAAGATCTGAAGCTTTAACATTTGAAATGTTTTCTAAAGAGGAAAAACAGATTGATATTGTGATGAGTATTCTATCAAATTATGTTCCTGACTGTTTAGTAAGAGCTGAAGTAAGTTGTAAAGTTGAAGATTTAACTGAAAATGGAACTATTTCGGGGGAAACTTTTGCCAATAAATTTGTACAAGCTGTAAGGATTGCTGAAGTAGAACCGTACCGCGCCGTAACACACAATAAAGGTATTATGAATGGCATCGACGCTGTTGTTTTAGCTACAGGAAACGACTTTAGAGCCGTTGAAGCAGGTGTGCATGCTTATGCTTCGCGTAGCGGAAGATATACTAGTTTATCGCACGCTAAAGTTGAAAATGGCGTATTTACTTTTTGGATGGAAATTCCAATGGCCTTGGGTACTGTTGGTGGCCTTACTGGGTTACATCCTTTGGTTAAATTATCGTTAGAGTTACTACATAAACCAACTGCTAGCGAATTAATGCAAGTTGTTGCTGTTGCAGGTTTAGCACAAAATTTTGCCGCATTACGTTCATTAACAACAACTGGAATTCAAGAAGGACACATGAAAATGCATCTGATGAATATTTTAAATCAAGTGGAAGCTAATGATTTAGAAAAACAAACTTTAACGGCATACTTTAAAAACAACACGGTTACACACAATGCGGTAATTGAAGCTATTAATGAATTAAGGGTGAAAAATTAGTTGTGACGAAATTTTACAGCAATGGAAAATTATTAATAACAGGTGAATATGTTGTGCTTGATGGTGCATTAGCGCTAGCAGTTCCAACAAAATATGGACAATCCTTAACTATTGAAGAAATTGAAAGCCCAAAAATTTTATGGACAAGCATTAACGAAAAAGATGAAATTTGGTTTGAGGCTGATTTTCAAATTAATTCAATTTCTAATTCGCAAAACTCAAGTAACAACATAACAGAACGGCTGATTCAAATATTAAACGCCTCAAAAAAATTAAATCCAAATTTCTTAAATTCTAAAAATGGTTTCAAAATCACAACGAATTTAGATTTTCCAAATAATTGGGGACTTGGCACTTCTTCCACCTTAATTAATAATATAGCCCATTGGGCACAGATTGACCCATACAAACTTTTAAAAAGCACTTTTGATGGTAGCGGATATGATATTGCGTGTGCACAACATAATACTCCAATTACCTATCAAATTAAAAACCATATTCCAATAGTAAAAGAAATTGATTTTAATCCTTCATTTAAAAATCAACTCTATTTGGTTCATATAAATAAAAAACAAAATAGTCGAGAAGGTATTGCTCATTATAAGGCAAACGAGGAGAATTCAGAATCTGCAATTAATGAAATTAACGCCATTACAAATAAAATAGTTTCTTGTACTCAATTAGAAAATTTTGAAAACCTCATAAATAATCACGAAACAATAATTTCGAAAATCACTAAACAAACTCCTCTAAAACAATTGTTATTTGACGATTTTAAAGGAAGTATTAAAAGCCTCGGTGCGTGGGGCGGCGATTTTATATTAGCCACATCGCAAACAAATCCCACACAATACTTTAATGAAAAGGGCTTCCATACTATAATAGGTTGGAATGACATGATAAAGAAAAATTATTAATTCTTTGAACCATTACAGTTCTTCATAATTAATGTATAATAATTTTTCCTCAATTATTGTTTGATTGAACTTGTAAAAGTTTTTTGATTTCCATTATTTACGATATAAAAATAATAATGATTATCTAGTTTACTTTTAGGAAAAGTAAAACAAAAAAACACCAACAATCAAAAGATCGTTAGTGTTTAAGTAAAACTTATTAAAAGTTTTGTCGGGGTGGCAGGATTCGAACCTGCGACCTCCGCGTCCCAAACGCGGCGCGATAACCGGGCTACGCTACACCCCGAATTGGATATCTGTAACGGGATGCAAATATACTTTATTTATTCATTTCACTATTACAATTCTAAAAAAATATCTCTGAACTAAAAATCATAATTTAGCTACTTATATTTTTAATGATTTAAAATGAATTTTATTATAAAAAGACTTCTAGCTTTTTTAATCATAAGCACAACCTACTTTGGCTTTGGGCAAACTATTATTAAAGGTAAAATAGTAGATAGTGATAATGGGACACCACTCATTTCTACAAAAATAATTGAGGCTAATACCAAGAATATTTCAACTTCAAACTCCGATGGAACTTTTGAGTTAAGCAAAATAGGAATTTATATATTTAAAAAAGAAGGCTATCTAGAAAAAACTATAGAACTCAAAAAAAACAAATATTACATTATTCAACTTAGCATCAACCCAGCTGAGTTGAATGAAGTTATCATTAATGCGAATCACATCCCTAAAAAACTTAAAAAAGCAACGGCAACCACTAACATTATATCTGAAGAAGATATTCAACGCTCAAACAACACAGATTTTGCTCCCATTTTAAATAGAACTCCTGGTGTTTTTATGCAAAGTGGCGCCCTTAATACAAACCGTATTACAATTAGAGGTATAGGTTCTAGAAACCTTTTTGGAACCTCAAAGATTAGAGCTTATTATAAAGATATTCCTCTAACAAATGGCAGCGGAGAAACTACAATAGAGGATTTTGATTTGGCTTCAATTTCGCGCATAGAAATTATTAAAGGTGCCACTTCAAGTATATATGGAGCTGGTTTGGGCGGAACTATTCAATTAACACCTCAAAATGCCTTTTTAAATAATTCTAATTTTAATAGTGATTTATCCATTGGTTCTTTTGGACTAATCAAAGGCATATTAAATGCAAATTTTGGCAATAGTAAAAATAGTTTTAGAGCTGTATATAGTAACACTTACAGTGATGGCTACAGAGAAAATAATAAATATAATAGACAAACCTTTACTATAACCTCAAATCATTTTTTAAGTACTAAAGATGAATTATCATTTTTAGCAAGTTATGTTGATTTAAAAGCATTTATACCCAGTTCTATTAATGAAACTAATTATTTAAACAACCCTAAATTTGCTGCTTTTACTTGGAAGGAATCACAAGGTTTTGAAGATTCCAAAAGAGGTGTTTTTGGTGTATCATGGAATCATGAATACAACGGTAATTTAAAACTATTAACAAGTTTTTTTACATCATTTAGAGATGCTTATGAACCAAGACCATTTAATATTTTAAAAGAAAACACTTTAGCTTTAGGTATTAGAAGTAGGTTGTTAGGGAAACTAAAGCTATTTAATAAAAATATGGATTGGACTTTTGGTGGAGAGCTTTTTAATGACACTTATAAGTATGAAACTTTTGAGAATTTGTATGAAAGCTTTCCTGTTGGAACAGGAAGTGTTGAAGGCGATAGATTATCAAACTTTAAAGAAAAACGCAATTATTACAACTTGTTTTTTGAAACTAATTTTGAGTTTTCAGAAAAAACCACACTTTCAATTGGCATAAATTTAAATGAAACTTCGTATAAGCTTGAAGACAATTTTCCGGTTTCAGATGAAAATTTAAATCAGTCAGCTAGTTTTAAGTTTAAAAGTATTTTATCACCTAACATTGGAGTTGCTCATTTATTCAACAATAACTTGAGTTTCTATAGTAGCATTAGCCATGGTTTCTCTCCTATTTCACTCAACGAAACGTTATTACCCAACGGACAAATAAACTCAAGCTTAAAGCCAGAAACAGGCTGGAATTTTGAAATTGGAACTCGAGGAGATTTGTTAAACAATAGATTGCAATTTAATTTAGCCATTTATCGTTTAAATTTAAAAAATCTGTTAGTATCAAGAAGATTGGATCAAGATGAATTTATTGGAATTAATGCTGGCAAAACGAGGCATGACGGATTAGAACTAGTAGTGAGTTTTAAATTGATACAGAAAGAATATCTATCTATTAGCCCTTTTGCAAATTACACGCTTAATCATTTTACTTTTAGGGAATTTATTGATGATCTAAATAATTTCTCAGGGAATTATTTAACAGGTGTGCCATACGATATTATAAATGCTGGAATTGATTTTGAATCGACTTTCGGTATTTATGGAAATATAAATTACCAACACGTTGGCGCTATGCCAATAACAGATAGTAATAGCTTATTTTCTGATAGTTATAATATAACCAACCTAAAAATTGGCTACAAAACAAACCTGAGCAATAAGCTCAAATTAAACACATTCTTAGGCTTAAATAATATCTTTGATGAGAATTATGCGTCTCAAATATTGATTAATGCATCAGGATTTGGAGGTAGTTTGCCACGATACTATTATCCTGGAAATCCAATAAATTATTATACAGGAATTAGTCTAAATTATTATTTTTAATGTATATTAAATCAAAAAATAACATGAAACATATTCATATTCTTCTTGTAATTATTTTTATCAGTTTAAATACTTGCGCACAACAAACAGACTCTGAAGTGAAAGCCCAAGAACCTACTACTATAAATTACAAAACTGAATTGATTGTTCCAGATTTAGATATTCCTTGGGGAATGGCATTTCTACCAGATGGTAGCATACTTATTACTGAAAAATCGGGAGAATTAATCCATTTTAAAAATGGTTTAAAAACGACTATTGAAGCTGTGCCTGAAGTTTATGTTCGTGGCCAAGGTGGTTTTATGGATATAAAATTACACCCAAATTACAAAAACAATGGCTGGATTTACTTTTCTTTCGCTTCCGCGGAAGGTGAAGGTGATGGTGGTAATACTGCTATCATGCGAGCAAAACTTGATGGAAATACATTAATTGAAAATCAACTTTTATACAAAGCTAAACCTAATTCGAAAAGAGGGCAACATTTTGGATCTCGAATAGAATTTGATAATAGTGGATACCTATATTTCTCAATTGGTGATCGTGGAGAACGCGATGTCAATCCGCAAGACATAACACGCGACGGTGGTAAAATTTATAGGCTTTATGATGACGGCAAATTACCGGAAGACAACCCTTTTGTAAATATACCAAACGCAAAAAAAGCCATTTATAGTTATGGGCACAGAAATTCACAAGGTTTAATAAAAAATCCTGAAACTGGAGCTATTTGGGAACATGAACATGGTCCTAGAGGTGGCGACGAAATAAACATTATACAAAAAGGAAAAAACTACGGATGGCCAGTAATTTCGTATGGCATAAATTATAGCGGCACCTCTTTTACTGATATAACGGAAAAAGAGGGTATGGAGCAGCCTCTTTTTTATTGGGTGCCTTCAATTGCGCCAAGCGGTTTAACATTTGTTTCATCAGATAAATACCCAGACTGGAAAGGTGATTTATTAGTTGGCTCACTTAAATTTGAATACCTAGAGCGTTTAGTTTTAAGAAATAATAAAGTAATAAAACGTGAAAAATTATTGAATGGCATAGGTCGTGTTAGACATGTAATTCAAGGATCTGACGGTTACATTTATTTAGCTGTAGAGGGTCAAGGGATTTATAAAATAGTAGCTAACAATTGATTAATTAATTATGAAAACGATGCATTTAATTTTATTTCTTTCACATTTAATTATGTTAACTAGCTATTCTCAATCAAGCAACTTGAATACTAGTATAGAGCGTGGTAAAGAAATTTACTCTGATTTTTGCATCACATGTCATTTACCAAATGGTGAAGGTGTAGAAAATGTATACCCTCCATTAGCAAATTCAGATTTCCTTATGCAAAATCGTGAAGCTAGCATAAAAGCTATTAAGTATGGGCAAAAAGGGGAAATTATTGTAAATGGAAAAACCTACAACAGTTATATGGCACCATTAGGATTAGATGAAGATGAAATTGCCGATGTAATGAACTATATTTTAAATAGTTGGGGGAATAAAAATGATAGCATAATTACTGAAGAAGAAGTTTCTAAAATCAAAAAATAAGATAAGCCTTTAAATTGATTTACATTTAATTAACTTTGAGAACGCTTAAAAAACAAAAATATTCATGCTTATTATAGGAATTGCCGGTGGCACTGGTTGTGGTAAAACAACGGTTGTAAATCAAATATTAAATGAACTGCCTGAAGGCGAAGTGGGCGTGATTTCACAAGATTCTTATTACAAGGACACGTCACATTTAAGTTATGACGAACGTGTTAAAATTAATTTTGACCATCCTAGATCAATTGATTTTGAATTACTAGAAGAACATTTAAAAGAATTAAAAAAAGGAAATCCTGTACACCAACCTGTTTATTCTTTCGTTAAACACAATAGAACAGGTGATACTATTTTAACGCAACAAAGAAAAGTAATGATTGTTGAAGGTATTCTGATTCTTACAAATCCAAAATTAAGAGAGATGTTTGATATCAAAATATTCGTCCATGCTGATAGTGATGAACGATTAATAAGACGATTAAAACGGGATATAACTGATCGTGGAAGAGATTTAAATGAAGTACTTAATAGATACCAAACTACCTTAAAGCCCATGCATAACCAGTTTATCGAGCCTACTAAGGAATATGCAGATATTATAATTCCTAATAATCACTATAATACTGTTGCGATAGACATTGTAAAAACAATAATAAACGACAAACTTTAAATGGCTCCTTTTAATAATAAATACCTTAAACCTTTTAAAAATTGGTTTGTTCTTATTTTAGTAATTTTTGTTGTTTGGATGCTGTTTTTTGATGCCAATTCTTGGCTTATTCACCACGAATTAAATACAGATGTCGAAAATTTGGAAAATGAAAAAAATTACTATAAAAAAGAAATCGAGAAAGACAAAAAAGCTTTGAAAAAGTTAAGTACTGATGAAGGCTTAGAAAAATTTGCTCGAGAAGAATATTATATGAAGCGTGAAAATGAAGAAATTTATATTATCGAATATGAAGATAGCTTAATAGTCGAATAATTATGAAAGATAATTTATTTAGTGATTTTGATTCGGTTTCTGCCAAACAATGGAAACAAAAAATACAATTCGATTTAAAAGGCGCCGATTATAATGAAACACTAGTTTGGAAAACAAACGAAGATATATTAGTAAAACCTTTTTATCACAGTGATGATATTGACGAGATACCTGAAGTCTCCAGCACTAAAGCCACACAATGGAAAATTTGTCAATCTATTTTTGTTGCAGATGTTAAAAAGTCGAATTTAAAGGCTATCGACGTTATAAAAAGAGGTACAGAAAGCATCTTATTTATATTACCCACTGAAGATATTCCGATTAATGATTTATTAAAAAACATTGATTTAAATGAAACAGTAATTCGATTGGACCCCCTGTTCATCTCAGAAAAGTTTGTAAAAACCATTCCAAATAATTCAGGAATCGAAATCAATACTGACATTATAGGAAATCTCGCTAAATCTGGGAATTGGTATGCAAATTTAAAAGACGATTTTCAGAACTTCGGAAATATTGTAAAAATCACTAATTCGTTTTCAGTAGAGACATCTTTGTACCAAAATGCGGGTGCATCAATAGTACAACAATTAGCATATGCTTTGGCTCATGTTAACGAATATTTAAATAATTTTGAAAATTCAGAAATTAAACCAACGTCGTTAAAAGTTACTTTCATTGTTTCTGTAGGAACAAATTATTTTTTTGAAATTGCTAAACTTAAGGCTTTACGAAAATTGTGGAACAGCCTTATATCAGAATATAAAATTGATGAAGATTGCATGATTTTAGCAATACCAACAAAGCGGAATAAAACTATTTACGACTACAACACCAATATGCTTCGTACAACAACCGAGTGTATGAGTGCTATTCTAGGTGGTACCGATACCATTTGCAATCTACCATATGATGCTATTTATCATAAAAACAATGAATTTGGTGAGCGTATTGCTCGTAATCAGCTTTTAATCATAAAAAACGAAAGCTATTTTGATAAAGTAGATAATCCTGCCGATGGTGCTTACTATATTGAAAGTTTAACAAATCAACTAGCCGAAAAAGCTCTAGATTTATTTAAAAATATTGAAGCAAACGGTGGTTTTTTAAAACAACTAAAAGAAGGAACTATTCAACGAAAAATAAAAGAAAGTGCTAATAAAGAGCAGCAACTTTTTGATTCTGGTGAAGAAATTTTATTAGGTACTAATAAACATCCAAATAATAATGACAAAATGAAAAATGAGTTAGAAATTTTTCCTTTTGTAAAAACTAATCAACGAAAAACTTTAATTGAACCCATTATAGAAAAACGATTAGCAGAAAATTTAGAACAAAAACGATTAAAAAATGAAAAATAAAATGAACTTAAAAATTACACTTTTAACTTTATTCTTAACAATAACTTTTTTCAGTTGTAAAAAAGAAAAAACATTCACGGATTACAAGTATTCTGACCAACCCGTAGTATTTGATTGCCCAGATATAAACAATAAATTATATGACGAAGCTTTATATTCGTTTGAGGATGATATATTAAATTTTTATGGAAAGAATAACCCAGATGCTTCTTTAATTTTAGCATATTCTAATTTTATAAGAAATGCTATATTCGGAAAAATAGAATATGAAGAAATAGTTTCAAATCACTCATATAAGATTCTTGAAGCATTAAAAAATGAAAAAGTATTATGGGATTCAAACAGTTCTGTTAGTCGCCTAAATTATAAAAGTGATTTAATGAATTGTATTGCTTCAAACGTAAATCAAAAAGATTTAAAAACAACTTTAAATGCCTTACTATCTACAAATAGTATGACGCCTAAATTATTTGGCCGCCCTTTAATTAACAAATACAGAAATGTAGTGGTAGATAAGCATTTGGCTTCTTATGTGGCTTTCGACCTCTATTATGCCAGATTATATGATTTAGATTTAACTGAAATTGATTTTGACAAACCAGAACCGAATCTTGACTTTAATGTTATCCTTCCCGAAGAATAAACGCACCCAAATAATACTTTGAAAAAACTAAAAGATTGAGAAAAAACCTTCAACATATAAACTTAATTAAAGAAACAAAAAGCAGTAAAAGAAATACTGAAAAATCTTTTATAACTGCTGAAGGAATTGAACTCAAATCGATTTATTCAAAAAAGGATATTAATAACTTGGGCCATATAAATTTTGCTGCAGGTATAGCGCCCTATTTGCGAGGTCCATACTCAACAATGTATGTTCGTAGGCCCTGGACTATTCGTCAATATGCTGGTTTTAGTACAGCCACTGAAAGTAATGCTTTCTATAAACGAAACCTGGAAGCTGGACAAAAAGGACTTTCAGTAGCATTTGATTTAGCTACTCATAGAGGTTACGATTCTGACCACGAACGTGTAATTGGCGATGTTGGTAAAGCAGGAGTAGCTATTGATTCGGTTGAAGATATGAAAGTGCTTTTCGATGAAATACCTCTAGATAAAATGTCAGTTTCTATGACTATGAATGGTGCCGTTTTACCTATAATGGCGTTTTATATTGTTGCCGCGGAAGAGCAAGGCGTTAAACCTGAACAATTATCAGGTACTATTCAAAATGATATTTTAAAGGAATTTATGGTACGTAATACATACATATATCCACCAACTCCTTCCATGAAAATCATTTCTGACATTTTTGAATATACAAGTAAAAAAATGCCAAAATTTAATAGTATTAGTATTTCTGGATACCACATGCAAGAAGCTGGTGCTACTTGCGATATTGAATTAGCTTATACTTTAGCTAATGGCTTAGAATACATTCGCAAGGGACTCGATGCAGGAATGGATATAGATACTTTTGCTCCACGACTATCATTCTTTTGGGCAATTGGCATGAACCATTTTATGGAAATTGCCAAACTACGCGCTGCTCGCATGTTATGGGCAAAAATAGTTAGTAAGTTTAACCCAAAAAATGAAAAATCTCTTGCATTACGCACCCATTGCCAAACTTCTGGTTGGAGTTTAACTGAGCAAGATCCTTTTAATAATGTTGCACGAACAACTATCGAAGCTGCAGCCGCAGCTTTTGGGGGCACACAAAGTTTACATACTAACGCATTAGACGAAGCTATTGCATTGCCAACAGATTTTTCGGCAAGAATTGCACGGAACACACAAATATTTTTGCAAGAAGAAACTAAAATTACAAAAACCGTCGATCCATGGGCTGGTAGTTATTATGTTGAAAAACTAACAAATGATATTGCTGAAAAAGCATGGTCTTTAATTGAAGAAGTTGAAGAACTTGGCGGGATGACAAATGCTATTGAAGAAGGTATTCCTAAAATTCGTATTGAAGAAGCTGCTGCTCGTAAACAAGCACGAATAGATTCTGCACAAGATATTATTGTTGGAGTAAATAAATATATTTTAGATGAAGAAGATGCTATTTCAACATTAGAAGTTGATAACCAAACGGTTCGAGCGCAGCAAATTGAAGGATTAAAAAAAATAAAAGCTGAAAGAAATATTAATAATGTGAACAAATCTTTAGCTAATTTAACGGCAGCCGCGAGTACGGGACAAGAAAATTTATTAGCTTTAGCTATTGAAGCCGCGCGCGAACGGGCAACGCTTGGTGAAATAAGCGATGCTTTAGAATTAGTTTTCGGTCGTTATAAGGCACAAATAAAATCATTTTCTGGCGTGTACAGTAAAGAAATTAAAGACGATAAATCCTTTAAAAAGGCGCAAGATTTAGCCGATAAGTTTGCCGAACAAGATGGTAGACGACCTCGAATAATGATTGCAAAAATGGGACAAGATGGTCATGACCGTGGGGCAAAAGTAGTTGCTACGAGTTATGCAGATCTTGGTTTTGACGTTGATATTGGCCCACTCTTTCAAACGCCTCAAGAAGCCGCAAAACAAGCCGTTGAAAATGATGTTCATATTTTAGGTGTGTCATCTTTGGCTGCTGGTCATAAAACCCTCGTTCCGCAGGTAATTAATGAACTGAAAAAATATGGTCGCGATGATATTATGGTAATAGTGGGTGGAGTTATCCCAAAGCAAGATTATCAATTTTTGTTTGATGCCGGTGCTATAGCAGTTTTTGGTCCTGGCACTAAAATAAGTGATGCTGCGATTAAAATATTAGAAATTTTGATTGATTAAAATGCACGACATATTAATAATTCAAGATAAAAGCCAATTCATAATATGAATTGGCTTTTAATTTTAAGAATTACAAAAACTAATCTACTTTCTTATCTTCATTTTTAATATCGTATTCAACAAAATCTCCAGCATTTACAACGGTCCAATTATCAAATGATTTAAAGTATTTTTTGATTACTTTATTAACATCTTCAACGGTTAAACTTGTTACTCTGTCTTCTATAGCTTTATAAAACATCATATCTCTATCATAATATAGGTTATTAGATATAAGTCCTGCAAGTTCATTGTCTTTTGCTCTTGACACTTTTTCGCCTTGAACCCAACTTGTCACAGCCACTTGTAATTCTTCCTCGGTAATACCATCTTCTATGAAGCGGGCAAGTTCTTCTCTAAACCCCTTTTGAACTTTTGAAGCATTTTCAGGCGCATAAATAGCGTACACTAAAATTGATGAGTTTTTTTCTTTTGGGTTTGAATCTACACTCACACGTCCACCTGCGCCATAACTAACCCCGTCTTGTTGACGTAAACGTGTAGATATTCTTGAACTTAAAACACCTCCTCCAAAAATAGAACTTGCTATTTCTAGCGCTGCATAGTCTTCATCTTCTTGACTTCCTTCGAATGACATAATACCGATGCTAATAGCATTTTTCTTGTCTGGTGTTTTAATCTTTTTATTTGCTGCGCTATTCATTTTATAATTATCAACAATAAGATTATAAGGTTTATCAGATTTAAAATCAGCAAAATTTGTTTCAAAATATTCTTTTATAGCTTGCTCATCAATATTACCAATTGCAATTAATGAAGCATTATCTGAAATACCATAAAACTCATTATAATATTCATTTAAACCTTCTACAGATAACGCATTAATTTCCTCGATATCTTCTTCAATTGTTGTTTGATATAAGGGATGTCCCTTTTTAAATTTTTGATTTAACAAGCCTAACTGTTTACTTGCTAAATACTGAGGTTCTGTTTTATTTTGCTCAATACTTGCTAAAGCCTCTGTTTTAAGTTTATCTAATTCATTTTTATCAAAATTTGGGTTTTTAAGCATATCGGTCATTAATGACAAAGATTCCATAAGATGCTCTCTTGTTGTATTAATGTTAGCACTTATACGACCATTTGATCCAGAAAAACGAATTGATGATTTAAGAGCACTTAATTTATCTTCAATATCTTGTCTTGAATTATTTTTTGTGCCCTTATCTAACATTCTTGCAGTGTAGCTTGCTAATTGTCCTTTATTCATAAAATCATCCACATTACCATTTCTGATAATAAATGAAAGTGTTACCGTTTCTCCCCTATTGTCCTTTTTTATAAAGCCATATTCAATGGGTGTTTTTTGAAGTTCACCTATATTTAATCTATTTTGAATATTTTCATAAGACACATCAAATGCTTCACCCGCTCCTAATCCTTCTTTTCCTTTATAATTATTAACGAGTTCTGTTAATCCTTCTGTATGCTCAATTTCTACACGTATAGGCGTTTCACTAGGAATAAAATTACCAACCGTTCTATTTGTATTTATTAAATACCTGTTAATGGCCGCGTTAACTTTATCGAACGTCATTTCCTCTATTCTATCACGATGTATAAAGGCTAGTCTCCAATCTCCTGCTCCTATAAACTCGCTCATATATGTCCCTAAATAAGCTGAATTCCTAAATATTTGATCGTATTGCTTCAATAATTTAGCTTTAGCTCTGTTAACTTCATCTTCCGTAACCGGATTGTTTTTTAAATCATCAAGTAAATTAAGCATTGTGCTTTCTGCTTCCATTAAAGATTTATCCGAAGGTACATTTACATTAATATATAGAAATGAAGGCTCTCTAGTAAAAGGTGCGTAAGAATATAGACTAGATGCTTTTTTACCATCAACCAAAGCCTTGTAAAGTCTTCCGGATGGGTTGTCATTAAGTATTACCTCTGCCACTGCCATGGCAGCAAAATCTTCGTGAGAACCAGCAGGTAAATGGTATAATGCCGATACTATTTGTAAATCACCAACACGCCTTAAAGTTACACGACGCTCCCCATCTTGAGCAGGTTCAACAGTTGGCACATCAATCAAAGCTTTATCTGGGTTTTTAATATCAGCAAATTTTTTCTCGATAAGCGCCAAAGTTTTATCAGCTTCAAATTTACCAGTTATCATCAAAATTGCATTGTCCGGTCGGTAGTACTTCTTATAAAAGGCTTGAAGTTTCTCAATAGGTACACGCTCAATATCAGATCGATTCCCTATAGTTGCCATTCCGTAATTGTGCCATAAATAAGCCGTATTAATTACTTTTAATCGTAACACATTTCCTGGAGAATTCTCTCCACTTTCAAATTCATTTCTAACTACTGAAAATTCTGATTCTAAATCTTTCTTTGCGATATACGAATTCACCATTCTATCAGCTTCCAAATCTAAAGCCCACTCTAAATTTTCATCATTAGCATTAAATGTTTCGTAATAATTTGTGCGATCATAATAAGTTGTACCATTAGGCCTTGCTCCACGCGCTGTTAATTCCTTTGGAATATCCGGATGATTAGGAGTGCCTTTAAAAACCATATGCTCTAATAAGTGAGCCATTCCTTTTTCACCAGCTCCTTCATGTTTAGATCCAACTTGGTAGGTAATATTTACAGTAATTGTTTGTGCTGAATTATCAGGAAATAACAGCACCTTAAGGCCATTATCAAGAACATATTCTGTTATTCCTTCTACACTAGCTGTTTTTTTAATTTGTGCGTCAACAGTAAAATTAAGGGTTGCTGTTACTAAAAAAATTGTAATAATTTGATTTATTTTATTCATAAATAGTTTGTTTTTTGTTGAATTTTTAAATATAAAACTTCAAATTTTAATTTATGTTAAATTTATTTAAAGAATTGAATTTTACTTTTCTCCAATAATTAATCATTAATTTTTTTACTTTTCAGATTACTGATTTGTTAACAAGTTCCGTTTTTATTACTCATAAATAATCGTATTTTTGCCGCTAATAAAACCAAATCATTTAATGGGTAAAATCATTGCAATTGCTAATCAAAAAGGAGGTGTTGGAAAAACAACAACTTCCATAAATTTGGCAGCATCACTAGGTGTTCTAGAAAAAAAAGTATTACTTATAGATGCTGACCCTCAAGCAAATGCAACTTCTGGAATTGGAATAGTTGTAGAATCTGTAGAAATTGGTACATACCAACTTTTAGAGCATTCTAATACCGCTAAAGAAGCTATAATACCTACAGAAACACCTAATTTAGATATTATTCCAGCACACATCGATTTAGTTGCTATTGAAATAGAACTTGTTGATAAAGAAGAACGGGAGTATATGCTGAAAAAAGCATTACAAGAAATAAAAAATGATTACGATTATATAATAATTGATTGTGCACCATCATTAGGTTTATTAACATTAAATGCGCTGACTGCTGCTGATGCTGTAATAATTCCTATTCAATGTGAATATTTTGCCTTAGAAGGTTTAGGTAAGCTTTTAAATACCATAAAAAGTGTTCAGAAAATACACAATCCAGAATTAGACATTGAAGGTTTATTATTAACGATGTATGATTCTCGTTTAAGATTATCTAACCAAGTTGTTGAAGAGGTGCAAAAGCATTTTAACGATATGGTGTTTCAAACCATTATTCAACGTAATGTGCGCTTGAGTGAGGCACCGAGTTATGGTGAAAGTATAATAAATTATGATGCTAGTAGTAAAGGTGCGAACAATTACTTAAGTTTGGCAAAAGAAGTTATTAATAAAAACTCCTAAATTATGGCTAAGGCAACTAAAAAACAGGCTTTAGGTAGAGGTTTATCAGCACTATTAAAAGACCCGAGTAACGACATTCAATCAGCACAAGACATTAATGCTGACAAAGTTATTGGTAACATTGTTGAATTAGATTTAGATTTTATTGAAGTAAATCCGTTTCAACCACGTACAAACTTTAGCGAAGAATCCCTTCGAG
>NZ_JABDMV010000068.1 GCF_013001275.1 Flaviramulus sp. | reverse complement strand
TTTTGTTTGTATTTTTGCTCAACTATGAAGGAAGAAAAAGTGATACTTGTTAATGAGAATGATGAGCAAATTGGGTTAATGCCCAAACAAGAAGCTCATGAAAAGGCTATTTTGCATCGTGCATTTTCTGTATTCATTTTTAATGATAGAAATGAGTTAATGTTGCAACAGCGTGCATTGGATAAATACCATTCCCCAGGATTATGGACAAATACTTGTTGCAGTCATCAAAGAGATGGTGAAACAAATATTGAAGCTGGTAAAAGGCGTTTACAGGAAGAAATGGGTTTTATTGTCGATTTAAAAGAGTCCGTTTCATTTATTTATAAAGCACCTTTTGATAACGGTTTAACAGAACATGAGTTCGATCATGTGTTACTGGGGAAATATAATAATGATCCAATTATAAATTTAGAAGAAGTTGCAAGTTGGAAATGGATGCCTTTGGAAGATGTGAAAGGCGATATATTAGCACGTCCCGAAATTTACACAGCATGGTTTAAAGTTATTTTTGATAAATTTTACAATTATATAAATATAAACTCATGAAAGTAACCGTTAGTAGAAAAGCTCATTTTAATGCTGCACATCGCTTGTATCGAAAAGACTGGAGTTTTGAAAAAAATGATGAGATTTTTGGCAAGTGTAATAATCCAAATTTTCATGGACATAATTACGAGCTTATTGTGAGCGTTACTGGCGATATTGATAAAGAAACAGGCTATGTAATTGATATGAAGGTGTTAAAAGACCTTATAAAAAAAGAAGTTGAAGATGCTTTTGATCATAAAAATTTAAACGTTGAAGTTCTGGAATTTAAAGATTTAAATCCAACAGCAGAGAATATTGCTGTCGTAATATATAATAAATTAAAACTTCAGCTAAGTACTCATTTAGATTTGGAAATAACACTTTTCGAAACACCACGAAACTTTGTAACTTACTCAGGAAAATAATGAATAACAATTTATATCCTTTAAAGTTTAACCCTATATTGAAAGATAAAATTTGGGGAGGACAAAAATTAAAAAATCTTTTAAACAAGAAAAGCGATTTATCAAATATTGGAGAAAGTTGGGAGATTAGTGATGTAGAAGGTGATACGTCAATAGTTTCGAACGGAACTTTAAAAGGACAATCACTTAAAGACCTTTTAAAAATATATAAGGCTGATTTGTTAGGAATACAAAATTATAAAGTATTTAAAGATAAATTCCCGATTCTTATTAAATTTATAGATGCTAAAGAAGATTTATCTATTCAATTACATCCAAATGACGAGCTGGCTGCAAAGCGTCATAAATCCTTTGGAAAAACTGAAATGTGGTATGTTTTTCAGGCAGATGAAGGCTCAAATCTTATTGTAGGGTTTAATCAAAAAATGACTCCCGAAAAGTATTTGGAACATCTAGAAAATAAAACACTTACTAAAATTTTAAATTTTGATACCGTAAAAACTGGAGACACTTATTTTATCGAAGTTGGAAGAGTACACGCTATTGGAGCAGGTGTAATGGTTGCCGAAATACAACAAACTAGCGATATTACATACAGAGTTTACGATTGGGATAGGGTTGATGACCATGGAAATGAACGCGAATTGCACAACGATTTAGCCATTGATGCCATTGAATTCGATATGCCCGATAATTTTAGGGTAACTTATGAAAAAACTGAGAATACTTCAAATGAAATGGTGAGTTGTCCATATTTTACAACGAGCTATTTAAAGATTAATAAGTTACTTAAAAAAGAAAACCAACACGACTCATTTATTATATATATGTGTGTTGAAGGAGCTGCTACGATAACTGCAAATGGTTTTTCTGAAACCATTAAAAAAGGAGAAACAATACTTGTTCCTGCGGTTATAAAAGGATATGAAATTAATTCTGAAAATGCTACGCTATTAGAAGTTTATGTGTAATTTTGCAATCAAATTAAATTAGAAATTATGGCAAATGTTAGAGACCTAAAAAAAGATATAAATTACGTTTTGGGCGATATTATAGAAGCAGTTTATGTTTGGGAATACACGAACACTGATAAAGAAACAAAAAAAAGCGAAGCGATTATTGATGAGGCTATTGAAACGTTTGATGAATTGATCGCAAAAGTAAATGCAAAAAATGTTGAGAATCCTAAAGCACATTTTAAAGCCATCAATAACGAATTAGAAACTAAGGGGCGGGCTTTAATAGATAAAATCAATAAATTAGGTTAAACAGTATAAAGTGAACAGATTTAATATAATATTTTAGTTGTTTTATTATTCTGTTAAACGCCGATGTAGCTCAGCTGGCTAGAGCAGCTGATTTGTAATCAGCAGGTCGTGGGTTCGAGTCCCTCCATCGGCTCATAAAAAAAGCCTCGTATTTTACGAGGCTTTTTTATTATAAAAAATAATAGATACTTAATTTTCTTCTTCTTTTATCTTATCAATAAAAGATTCTAATTTTTTACCGTATTTCGATGCCTTAACCTCGGGAGTTAAAGAAACGCTTATCGTGTCTAGAAACTTTAGTTGCGCATTATATATTTCAGTAAGTGCTAAATATGGCGCCACTTCACTATCCTTATTATTTAATGCGAAATTTACCGTATATAAATATTTTCGTTTTAGATTTCTATCTGCTTCTTTAAGTAAAGAATCTAATTTTACAGAGTCTCCGTTTTTTTGAGAATCAAATTGCTCTTTAAATAAATCTAAATCTCTATTATTCATTTTAGAAATAACTGATAAATACTCTTCTAATTTATTTTGTTGCTTCGAACCTTTAATTTTCGCATCAAAAGCAAAGTTTTTTAGTGTTGTATTTATTTCGGTTAATCCTTTGTCAGCAAAAAAAGTAATCCGATCGTTCTCTGCACTATTCTTATCTAAATATAAATAGAAAACTTCTGGTGATTCTAAATCACTTGATAGTTCAATTTGTGAATTCCCGTTTATAACCAAAGAATCTACAGTTACTAGAGTTGAGTCATCCAATTTTTTAAGATATACAGTACCTTTTTTTAAGCCATTTATATTAACTTTTACAACTAAATCTTTTTCTTTTTTATTGCAAGAAAATATTAACAAGGCTATTATTAAAAACAAACTATTTTTCATAAATTTAAGTGATTTTGAATAGCAAATATCTTATAATTAAATTTTAAAATGCTAATTAGAATCTGTTATTTTAAAAAGGTGATTTTAAATTGAATATTTATGTTAAATAAATCACAAATACAAATTAAGAAATTTACTTTGGCACAAGTATTGCTTTATAGTTGATAATTACATTCTATTAAATAAGTTTAAGGAGTGGTTACTTTAAACTTAAGATTTGTAATTCATATTTTGGTTGGTTAGTTAGAAAAAAAGCATCTCATTTGAGGTGCTTTTTTTATTTTAAATGCGATTTAAAACATTGCTTTTAATCTTTAAATAATGTATTTCATCGATAATATACCTTTAATCGGTAATAAATGTTAAAAAAAAGTGCATTTCATCGATTTATTATGATTTTAATCGTTTAAAACTATTTATTAATTATATATTTGAAGTGTACTAAATAACATACTTTTTAGTTCAATGGATTAATTAATTAATATTTGCATTATGTGTTGATATGGAGACCCCAAATCTAACGTCATAATATAAAAAAGCAAATTGAGAAAAAACCGAGTTTGAGGGAACTCGGTTTTTTTATGCAATAATTCTAAAAGTTAAATTAATCCGTTTTCCTATTTCTTTTTGTGTTTTTGGTATTTGATGTAGCCAGTTTTTTTGGGTATTTCCCTGCATTAATAACAGACTCCCATGTTTCAATAACAGTTTTGTTTTTTCTCCTTTTATAAATTTATGTTTAAAATGGAAAAAGCGTTCTTCTCCAAAAGTAATGGAAGCAATTATTGGGTTTTCTCCTAATTCTTTTTCATTATCTGAGTGCCAACCATTGCTGTCTTTACCGTCTCGATATAAATTAGCTAAACAACTCGTAAAATTTATTTTCAATTTAGATTCAATAGTATTTTTAATATTTTTTAATTCTCCAGCAAATGGTTCTGGTTTCATTTTAATGTTACTATACTTATAAGCAATGTTATTAATGGAATAAAATGCAGTTAAACGTGGTTGCAAATGGGTTTTGCCAAAAAGGGTAATGTTGTCTTGTTTCCAATTAATATTATTAAGTAAATAGTTAAAGTAATTGTCAGCTGAATTTTTAGTAAAGAAATTTGGATAATAACTTACATCAGCATCAAACATCCTTAAATTATAGGCAGTTTCAAATAGCATGTGCTTTTATTTTCTAAATTAGCATAATTATGATTATAAAGAAATATATACTTTCTGTTTTCTTCAGTCTAATCTGTTTAAATTCTTTTTCACAGTTACCAAACGGATTTGTATATGTAAGTGACATCATTGCTGATTTAGATGTCGAACTTCGTTATAATACATCCAATAATTTTATAGGAAATCAAATTATTGGATATCAAACTAATAAACTTATTTTAACTATTGAAACCGCAAATGCGTTAAAACAAGTTCAAGAAACGTTACAGGAACAAAATTTATGTTTAAAAGTTTATGACGGATATAGACCACAACAAGCTGTAAGTCATTTTGTGGAATGGGCAAAAAATTTAAATGATACTATCAATAAATCTAAGTTTTATCCTAATGTTAATAAACGAAATTTGTTTAAAGAAGGATATATATCTTCAAAATCAGGACATAGTAGAGGTAGTACAATCGATTTAACTATTATTGATGGTAATACTGGAATACCCTTAGATATGGGCAGCCCTTATGATTTTTTTGGCAAAGAATCTTGGGTTAATTTTGAAAATATTACAAAAAAGCAAAAAACGAATAGAGAGCTGCTTCAAAAAGTTATGATTAATAATGGCTTTAGAAATTATCCTAAAGAATGGTGGCATTTTACTCTAAGATGGGAACCTTTTCCGAATACTTATTTTGATTTTCCGGTAAAATAAAAAAACTACTTCCATTAAAAGAAAATAGTTTTAATTTTGATTGATGAGTCTAAAATATTTATTCTTTATCTAAATTCTTAGTCATGTTAAAGCCCATAAATAAACCAACACCGGCCATAAAGAATATAATTGCAGGGTAAACAGCATCTTCGTTCAATGTTGTGTACTCGGTTAAAAGCATTGCAATAAATACACCAACTCCAATGCCCATTAATAATAAAGCCAGGTTTAAAATTAAAACTTTCCAAATAGGAGCAGTGTGTTTTTTGCCACTCATAAATATACTTGCATCAGCACCTTTTTCAATAAGCGCTAATCGTTCTTTGTTTCTAGTTGATAAATACAGATAAACTATTCCGAAAATTGCTAGAAAAAAGCTGATTGGGATTAATATTCCTTCCATAATTGTTTGTTTTTAATTGATTATTTTTAATGTGTTCATAGCTTATGACGACATGTTTAAAGAATTGGTTACACTTTTCTTTATAAAAATATTTACATCTAACTTGTAACCTATGTTAAAATAGTGTCGTCTTACTTTTAAAATGACCATCAACGACCAACATTATATAAATTTAATTATTGAAGGCGACACGAATGCATTTTCTGTATTGGTAGATCGTTACAAAGATTTAGTTTATACCTTAACGTTAAGAATGCTTAAAAATAGGGAAGAAGCTGAGGAAGTATCGCAAGACACCTTCATTAAGGTATATAAATCGTTGAACAAGTTTAAGGGTGATTCTAAATTTTCAACATGGATTTATAAAATAGCTTATAATACAAGTTTAGATAGATTAAAGAAAAATAAAAAATTTATCAATAATGTGGCAATTAATGAATTTACCGAACACCAAGTAAAGACCATCGACAATGCTTTAAATAAATTAGAAAAAAAAGAGCGCGAGCATACCATTCAAGAATGCCTTAATTTGTTGCCAAGTGAAAATAGCTTTTTGTTAACATTATATTATTATGAAGAACTGTCGTTAGAAGAAATATCTAAAATAATTGGGATTACACCCAACAATGTGAAAGTTAAGTTGTTTAGAAGCCGAAAAAAGTTGGCAACTATTTTAAAAGATAAATTAGAACCAGAATTAATTGAATATTATGAAAGAGAACGTCAATAAATATTTAGATAATTTATCGATAAAGGTGATTACTAGTAGTAGTATTGAAAGTCCGTCTTTTAATTTTACCGACTCAGTAATGTCTCAAGTTACAAGTTTAAACCAGAAACAAACAACCGTTTACAAACCTCTATTATCTAATACAACTTGGTCTTTAATTTTTATAGGTGTTGTGGCAATAATTATTTATGTGTTATTTTCTGGAAATCAATCAGAATCTACAAGCTGGTTAAGTACCATGAATTTTGAGGTTTTATCGAATAACCGATTTTCTAATTTATTGTCAAGCTTCAAAATATCAAAAACATTAATGTACGCGGTGGTGTTTTTAGGAATTATGATTTGTATACAGGTTCCAATACTAAAAAATCACTTTGATAAACGATTTAAAATCTAATACCAGCGTTTCTTTTTCTTTTTAGAGGCTTCGCTTTTTCGACCCTTTCTATGTTTACTTCCAGTTTTTTTAGATTTATGAATTATTGCTTTCGCTTTTGGGTCAAGGGGATAAGGATGTTCGTCAATTACGTTTAATTGTAATTGTATAAGTTGTTCAATGGTTTTAATATATCTCTTTTCATCTGCAGAACAAAACGAATAAGCAGTTCCAGATTTTCCAGCCCGGGCTGTTCTTCCAATTCTATGCACATAGGTTTCTGGTACACTAGGCAAGTCAAAATTAATTACTGCATCAAGTTCATCTATGTCAATACCACGAGCAGCAACGTCGGTCGCAATCAAAATATTTACATAACCGTTTTTGAATTTTTTTAGCGCTTCTTGTCTCATATTTTGAGCTTTATCACCATGAATGCTTTCGGCTTTATAACCGTTGCTTATAAGCGTTTGTTCAAGTTTATCAACACCATATTTAGTACGCCTAAATATTAAAATACTTCCTTTTATACTATTTCTAAGGAGATGTAAGCAAAGTTCAATTTTATTTCGTTTCGGCACATAATATAGTACCTGATTTATATTTTTTGAAGTTGAAGAATTTGTGCTTACTTCTATACGTTCCGGATTGTTTAAAATTGTATTGGCAAGTTGTTCCACTTTGAATGGAATTGTGGCTGAAAATAATAACACCTGTTTTTCTTTAGTGCATAGGCGCTCTATTTTTTTTACATCATCAATAAAACCCATATCCAACATTAAATCGGCTTCATCTAAAACTAGAGTTTCTACGTAATCAAGATTTACAATATCTTGTTTATGTAAATCGAGTAAACGACCAGGTGTTGCAATTAAAATATCAACACCTTTTTTTAAAACATCAATTTGAGGTTCTATAGAAGTGCCACCATAAATAACCGTAGAACGTAAATTAGTGTGCGTACCATAGGTTTTAAAATTATGTTGTATTTGAATGGCCAGCTCTCTTGTAGGACTAATAATTAAAGCTTTTATTTTTTTACCTTTTTTAGGGGCGTCTTGAAAGTCAAATAATAATTGTAAAATAGGTAATGCAAACGCAGCTGTTTTTCCGGTTCCTGTTTGTGCAGAAACAATAATATCTTTTTTGTCTAAAACTAATGGAATTGTTTTTTCTTGAACCAAAGTAGGGTTGTCGTAACCAGCCTCGGCAACAGCTCTTAAAATGGGTTTGTTTAAACCTAAATCTTTAAATGACATGTAAAATAATTTGCCACAAAGATAATGCAAACAAAATCAACTTTCTGTGATATGCGATTTTAGTAACGTACGTTTTTTAGCAGGTAATGCTTTGCTGTTTGCTGCAATTTTTAAAAGATGTTGGTCTTTGTTTTTAGAATGTACCAAATTAAATAATTGTGCTACAGATATTTTATTTTCTGCACGTTCCATTAAGGTAAACGTATCATTTACTTTAACATTACCTTCTTCAAGAATACTTAAATACGTGCCACCAAAGCCATGCTCAACAAATTGTTTAATTACTTTTTGAGTTCCAAATTTATATCCTAATTTATAACAAGGTTGTCTGTATTGGGCTATTTGTACTAAAGCGTTGCCAACTTTATATATATCACCTAAAAACACTTCGTTTTCATCAAAATCAGATACGGTTAAATTTTCACCAAACATACCCCAACTCCAATCTAATTCTGGATATAATTTTTCCCAATAAGGGTATTGTTCTGCAGAAAACATATAGCATGCTTTATAATAACCACCATGATTTAAACGGTTAGAAATTTCGTCATTAATCACATCATTTTTGGTTAAAAAAATGGGTTTGTTTGTGGGCTTTTTATAAATGCCTGTTGTTTCTTCTTTGCCATTCCAAATAAAGGTCATTGGTTTGGCTATGTTAGTAGAAATTATTTTCATTGTTCGCAAAGTGAAAAAGATAGCGTTCGGTTTGAATGAACTTCATCGGTTTTTAAACGAAGTTATCATTTTTTGTGGACATAGTCAATAAATAAACCACTCCTTAAAATGAAGTAGTTTTCTAATTTATAAGTGTGTTTTTGAGGTTAGTTAACCGATATAAGCGTTACATCAAAAACTAAAACTGATCCACCTGGAATCCCGTTGTAATTGTTATTGCCATAACCTAAATGTGCCGGAACTAATAGCATACCACTTCCACCTTCTTTAAAATAAGTAATTCCCTCTGTCCAGCCACGAATAACTTGTTGTAAATTAAACGAAACACCCTCAGCATCACTTTGGTCGAATACCGAACCACTAGTATAGTATCCTTTAT
>NZ_JABDMV010000060.1 GCF_013001275.1 Flaviramulus sp. | reverse complement strand
GCTGTTCCTGCATTTACAAAACCTGTTGGATTCGAATAATCTTGATTGAAGGCTAAAGCAACGTCCAACATAAATTTATCTTTCTTGTATTTAATTAATCCGGCATCATGGTTACGTCCTTGTTGTGCCCAATCTAAACCTCCTAGTATCCGTTGATCATCATAAGACAGCACTTGACGTCCTAATTTAGTGGACCATCCTGAACCTAGATTAATTTCAGCCCAAGCTTGAAATATTGCAAAAGAGTTGTTTAGATCATACGGTAAAATTTGGCGGTTTTCACCCCAAACCATTACATCTTGCATACTTAAATAAAATTTATATGCTTCAGTTTGATATCCAGCATTTAATCTTGCTCTAGTAGAAATACCAAATCCAGCATCTGCATCATCAGCTATTAAACTACCAAATCCGTTTCGGTATTCTGTACGTGGTCTAAACTCCCCATCTAGTGTAAATTGTGCTTGTGTAAATTGCAGGCATCCTAGAAATAATCCTAAAATCACATATTGCTTTTTCATTGTTTTTTGTTTTTAAGTTGATTGTTTAATTTATTTATTGTTTTTTAATGTTCTAGAAAGTCTATTAAATGCTTTCTATATTTATAATAATCTTCGTGTTCTAAAACAGATTTACGCGTTCTAGGTCTTTCAAAATCAATTTTTAAAATGTCTCCTATTTTGGCCTTTGGCCCACTCGTCATCATCACAACTCTGTCTGCTAAAAAAATAGCTTCATCCACATCATGTGTAATCATCACGGCAGTTATTTTTTCCTTATTCCAAATCTCTATTAAGATATCTTGAAGTTCACCACGTGTTAAAGAATCCAACATTCCGAAAGGCTCATCCAACAAAAGTACTTTTGGTTTTATAGCAAACGCTCTAGCAATACCAACGCGTTGTTGCATGCCTTGAGATAATTCCGAAGCTTTTTTATTAAAAGCATCTTCCAACCCTACTTTCTGTAAATAGTATTTTGCGATATCATTTCTTTGTGCTCTCGTTGCATGCGGAAAAACTTTATTCACACCTAACATTACATTTTGAAGCGACGTCATCCAAGGCATTAAACTAGGTGATTGAAAAATTACACCTCTATCGGGTCCTGGTCCTTTGATATGTTTACCTAGAACAGAAATATTACCACCGGAAATCGGATTCAATCCCGCAATCATCGAAAGCATTGTTGTTTTACCACAACCAGAATGACCAATAATGGTCACAAATTCTTCCTTTTTTATTTGAAGATTTAAATCTTCAAGAACTACATAATCTCCTTTTGGAGTCGGATATACTTTCTTGAGCTTTTTTAAATCTAACATTACTTCCGAAGATGGGAAAAGCCCGTTCTCAGTCATAATTTTAGTTTTTGTATCTGCTATTATAGTACTCATCAGATTTCCTTATTTAAATTGATTAACAAAATCTTTAGGGCTCAAATCTGGAAGTATAAACTCCTCTTTAGCCTCAGACTTTCTTTCATCTCCAATGTCCATTAAATATTCAATAATGGCATTTCTAGTTTCTTTAAAATTCGCATTATCATTCATCTCGGTTTTATCACGAGGGCGTTCAATATCAATTTTGAACTCTGGCCCTAACGTAGCATTTGGACCTGGACGTAATGGAATAATGCGATCTGCCATATATATTCCTTCATCCACATCATTGGTAATCAATAATGCGGTACGCTTATCTTTACCCCAAATATTTAAGATTTCATCTTGGAGATTACCACGCGTTAAAGCATCCAACGCGCCAAGTGGTTCGTCCATAATAATCATCTCGGGTTTCATTGCTAAAGCTCTTGCCACTGCAACACGCTGACGCATTCCACCGGATAATTCTTTAGGGCGTTTATTAATAGCGGGCGTTAAACTTACCATCTCCACATAATTCGCAACAATTGTATTCAACTCCCTTTTGCTTTTTTTAGGAAACGCTTCCTTTACTGCCATATATACATTCTGGCCTACTGTTAACCACGGCAACAATGAATAATTCTGAAAAATCACACCGCGCTCATGACTCGTCCCTTGCACAGGTTCACCTTTAAACAAAACCTCCCCTTTTGTAGGTTCAAGTAAGCCATTAATCAAATTCACTAAAGTCGTTTTTCCACTTCCCGTAAACCCAACAATCGCTACAAACTCACCTTCCTCAATCGATAAATTAATATTCGAAAGCACTTCGGTTTCGTTATCCCCCTGTCCATATGTTTTATAAATATTATTTAATTCTAAGTATGCCATATTACTTTGTTTAATAATTATTTTGTTGTAACGATAATTCCATCAAACAATTCAACGGTTTTAAATTGCACCAGTTTTATCAAAACTTACCCAGTTTTGTATGGTTAACATCAATCGGTCTAATAAAAAACCTATAATACCAATTACAAACATGGCAACAATAATTTTTGCATTCGAATCATTGGCTCCGTTTTGGAATTCTTCCCAAACAAACAAACCTAAACCAGGACTTTGTGCTAATAACTCGATAGCAATTAATACCATCCAAGCTACAGACAAAGTTATTTTCAACCCTGTAAATATTAGTGGTAAAGATGATGGCAATACCACTTTAAATATTTTCTGAAAATTTCCAAGCTTTAACACTTTGGCCACATTTATAAAATCTTTATCTACACTAGACACACCCATTGCCGTATTTACTAATGTTGCCCACATAGAACATAATCCTACACTTATAAAGGAAATTGTAAAAGAACTGTCCTCATTAGAATCTATGAGTAATGTTTTGACAATCATAAATACCAATAAATACCAAACCACAGGAGATACTGGTTTAAAAATCTGAATAAACCAATTAAACGAACTCTTTAAAGTGGGGCTTAAACCAATAAATATTCCTAGTGGTACTGCAATAAATAATGCTAATAAAAATCCAGCAAACACTGTTTTTAAACTTCTAAATATTTGATCAACAAATGAAGGTCTTCCCGTATAGGTTATAGCATCTTTACCATCTGCAACTCGCTTTTCATTCAATGCAGCAGTTTTCTCAATAAATGCTGCTTTATCTGCGCTAATAATATTATGATCTCTTAGTAAAGATTTGTACGACCCCCAAACCTGACTGGGTGATGGTAATGTATTTGGTTGACAACTAGGATCTCCAGAAACCATACAATCTCGCAATGCATCGGCAGCTTCGGGTCCTTGATCATTAAGTGCCTTTTCTATTTTAAATTCTGCTTCTATATTATACAATGACTTAGCTCCCATTTGCCACAGACCAATAAATAATAGTATGGAAACTAGTGGTACAACTGTTTTACGTAAAAAGTTTTTAAAATCTTCTTTTTCCAGCTTTCCAGTGAATAGGTCTTTTAATGTGCTAAAAAAACCTAATCCTATAAATTTGGTTACTTTTCCTAATGTTAAACTTTGCTTCATCACTCCTTTATTTATAAACTTTACTAATTATTTTACAGCTTTATCCTTGTTACCAATTTTGAAGCTATTTATGTATTTAATAGGATCTTTAGCATCGTAAGATGTTCCATCAATAAAATCAGCAGTGGCTGGTTTATAACCATCTGTTGTTGGAATATCACCGGCAGGAATATTTCCTTCTTCTACTAATAATTTAGCCGCCTTAGTCCAGATATCTGGTCTGTAAATATCTTTAATCGTATTAGCATACCAATCTGCAGGTTTAGCTTCAGGAATTTGTCCCCATCTTCTCATTTGTGTTAAGAACCAAATACCATCAGAATAGAAAGGGTACGTTGCATTGTATTTGTAGAATACATTGAAATCAGGCATCTCACGTTTATCTCCTTTTTCAAATTCAAAAGTACCGGTCATAGAGTTTGCTAAAACCGCCTCTGGCGCACCAACATATTGAGACATTGATAATATTTTCACTGCCTCTGCTCTGTTAGTTGGTTCATCTAACCATTTACCAGCTCTAATTAAGGCTTTGGTTACTGCTATAGATGTGTTTGGATAGTCTTCAACAAATTTCTTTGTCATTACAAATACTTTTTCTGGATTATTTTTCCAGATATCATAATTTGTTACTACTGGCACACCAATACCTTTAAATACGGCTTGCTGATTCCAAGGTTCTCCAACACAGTATCCGAAAATTGTTCCAGCTTCAAGGGTAGCTGGCATTTGAGGTGGAGGAGTTACTGACAGTAATACTTCAGCATCAATTTGTCCTTGAACATTATCAGCTGTGTACATTCCTGGATGGATACCTGCAGCTGCTAACCAATATCGAATTTCGTAGTTATGTGTTGAAACCGGGAATACCATGCCCATTTTAAAAGCTTTCCCTGAGTTTTTATATTCAGTAATTACTGGCTTTAAAGCTTCAGCTTTTATTGGATGAATTGGTTTTCCATCTGCATCTTTAGGTACATTTGGTTTCATTTTAGACCAAACATCGTTTGACACCGTAATACCATTACCATTTAAGTCCATGGAAAATGGTGTTACTAATTCTGCTTGACGACCAAATCCTGAACCTGCAGCAATTGGCTGTCCTGCCAACATGTGTGAACCATCTAATTGACCATCTATAACACGATCTAGTACATTTTTCCAGTTCGATTGTGCTTCAACAGAAACAAATAAGCCTTCATCTTCAAAGAATCCTTTTTCTTTAGCGATTGCTAAAGGTGCCATATCTGTTAGCTTTATAAAACCAAATGTTAATTGTGGTTTTTCGATGTCTAAGGTTTTTGTTTTTGTCGTTACTGCAACCACGTTTTCTGCTAACTTGTTTTTTTTCTCTTTACCACCACAAGCAAACAGTAGAACTGTTATCGGTAAAATCCAAATTGTTTTTTTTAGTAGAGATTTCATTTTTTTATATTTTTAAATTAAACTAAGTATTAATACTTATTTTTGGCAAATATATAAGTAGTATTATTTCAATTCCATGATAATACTCATGTTAACACCTCTTTTTTAAACATAAAAAAACCTGCCATAAAACAGGTTGTGTGCATAATTAACTCTAAATAAGTTAATTACAATAATATATTTAAACGCGAATATATACGTATTTTAAATAAAATAATTAAGTATTTATTGAAATTGATAAGAAATTATAATACTAACTATCCAAATAATAGTTATGTTCATTGATTTCGTTTCTAAGAGTTTGAATATCAATGATACCTATCTTTTTACCTTTAGATAAAATAAGACCTTCTTTTTTTAAAATTGAAAAAATTCGTATTACTTGTTCTTCCGTAGTGCCGGCATAATCTGCGTACTCTTTCCTACTAAGTGGCAAATTCAAAAATCCATTTAAATCGCCAAACTTTCTATGAATATACAATAAAGTATCAATGATACGTTCTCTAACTGTCATTTGTGAAATAGACTTCACCTTTGACTCGCTTCTATTAAGCTCATTAGCATAAAAAAGCATCATATCATAAGTAAATTTTGGGTTTTCAATTAAAGCTTCTTGTAAGTTGTCTTTTGAGAAATAACACAACACAACGTCTTGTAATGCAATCGCTCCGATGGAATAATATTCTTCTGTACCAAATCCTCTATGCCCAATAATCTCCCCTTCTTTAGCAAAACGAACAATTTGTTCACGTCCATTTATACCAGTTCTAAATACTTTAACGGTTCCTTTTAAAATAAAAAATAAGCCATTTACGGGTGCTCCTTCAATAATAAATTGCTGTCCTTTTTTACATTTTAAAGTATTTTTATTTTCAGTGAATTTTGAGTTAGAAAAACTTTTAAGGTTCCTTTTAATTAAACAATTTTCGTTATTACAAGCAGCGCAAGAATAAGGGTTAAGAGACTCTTTTCTTAAATTATTAGTAATTGGTTTTTTTTTAATTTTTTGCACTTCAATCTATTTTTTAATCAAGGAATTTTTTAATGTGTTTTTACTAAAATTTTCTTTTCAAAACTACTTTTTGGGGCTTCACATAGTGAGCATTCATAAGTTTCAGAAAGATTTTCAAAAGAAGTATTGGGAGCAATATTTTGCGTCATATCTCCATATAATTCATTATAAACCGTTAAACACTCTTTACATTGATATACTTCTACTTTATACGTTTCTTTTGCAACCTCTTTTATATTTTCTTCGTCCTTTTCCGTTCCCAATTGTTCAAAATACAATTGACTTAATTCCATTAACAAACCTGGTAATTCAACTTTATCAACATCTTGTACATGCATTATATATTCACGTGTATTTGGGTCGAAATTCTTGGCATATAAAAGATTATAAGTATCTCTTATTTTGAAGTCGCTTACAGCATCAGGCTGCTTGTTTTTCTCAATAACTATAGAAGTGAAATAATAAGAACTCCGTTCAAAATTTGCTATTCCAAAAGTTAAACCATAGGTGCTTATATCATTTTGATCAAAATTAGTAACCAAATACTTTTTTAAACTTAATGCTTTTTTATCATTAACTGGTAAATGCCAATTTAACTCCAACATGGAATGGCGTACATTAATACCGTATCGACCTAAAAACTTTTCCCATTTTAATTTAGATTGTAAAGGGATTCCTTTTACAATGAAGGATTTCCATGGTGTAATTGATATTTTTCCTATCTTATTTTCTGCACATAAATCGCACATGGCCTTTAGAAATGACAAGTCATATCTATTATTTCTCCAGTATAAACCTAACCAATATTTATCACCCATACGGTTCATACCCTCGTAATAGGGAAAAGGATAAAATAACACGTCGAGTGGCTTATCTACTGTGCGGTTTTTAGTATCAATAGCATCACTTACTAATTCAAAAACAGTTTCAACAGTTTCTGGTTCTTCTTGTAAAATATTTTCAATAGCTAATTCAACCTTGTCCATATCCCAACTATAAATTAATGCAGGATACATCTCAGTTTTTTTCCATTCTGGCAGTCTTATATATAAATACCAATAATCTTCATATTCTGATGCAATAAAATTAATATTACCTGTAAACAATGGTACTAAGCGTTGTTTAGGGTCTGTAATATTTATCCTAAGTTTTATTTGATGCTTAAATTGCTCTAAAACATACAAATACCTATCGCCCGTTAACCAAGATGTATTTGGCAATATATCTGCAGATACATAAGAGGAGACGATGTTTTCAATCCCATCCCTTTTAGGTTTAAAAAATTGAATTTTATCAAATCCATTAAACTTACTACTATCTATTTTTTCTGGAAAAATAATGTCTTGACGAGAACCGAATGAAATGGCGTTTAAACCTAAGCTTTCAGCCGCTTCACAAATATATTTTAACTCACCTGGAGATAAAACACCACCATTTATTCTTAATCTGTATGGTTCATTCATTATGCTAATACTTTTGTATTATTCAGTATTTCTTTAACCTCAGTTTTACAACTACCACAACCTAAACCCGCTCCTGTTTTATTACAAAGCTCCGTGAAGTTTTCACATCCATTTTGAATGGCTTCTTCAATATTTCCTTCACCAACTTGACTACAAGAACAGACTAGCTTGCCCAGAACGGGGACATCATTTGATGCACCTCTTAATAAGGTGTTACGCTTATCAGACATTTCAATTTTGCTCTCAATCATTGTTTTAAATTCGGCAAACTCATTTTTGTCACCCATTAAAACCGCACCAATTAACAGATCATCTTTTACAATACATTTTTTATAATAGCGCTTCGAGATATCTGTAAAAATTACTTCTTCATAACTATCGTCATTTTCGGAAACATTAATATCACCGATACTACATAAATGCAAATCATTAAATTTCAAAATATTCATTAGCACCGAGCCTTTATAAGCTTCACTGATATCGCCTGCAATAAAGTTAGCTAATATAGTAGCTTGCTCCTCTGCGGCAGATGTGATTCCAAATAATTGATTATTAAATTCTGCTATTTCTCCAATTGCAAAAATATCGGGATGAGAGGATTGTAAATGCTCATTTACATTGACGCCTCGACTACATTTAATACCGTTTTCTCTAGCTATTTCAACATTTGGAATTGTACCAATTGCGTAAACAATGGCATTTGCGGTAATAATTTTTCCACTTCTTAAAGTAATATTCAAATCACAAGGATCTTCATCATCAAAAACGGTACTTACTTCATTATCAAAATATAGTTGAATTCCCCGTTCTTGCACATCTAACGCTAATAATTTACTTGAAACCTTGTCTAATTGGCGCTCCATTAACCTAGAAGCACGCTGGACAATAGTAATTTTAACATTTTTGTGTTTTAATGCCGCTGCTAGTTCTAAACCAAGTAAACCTCCTCCAACAATAACAACATGCTGATCTTCTGGCGGTAAATTAGTTGCATCTAAATAAGCCTTAAACCTGTCGGCATCATTTTTATTTCGCATGGTAAATCGACCTGGTAAATCTATTTGTACATCGTTAGGAATAAAGGCTCGACTTCCTGTAGCTAAAATTAATTTATCAAACGAATGTTCTTTATTATGGCTGTCTGTTACTAATTTATTCTCTTTATCAATACTTAAAATATGCGTTTCAGCATGAACCGAAATATTAAGTTTTTTTAACTCCAGCATTTTAATTTTCAACAGTTGCTCCCACGATAATTCTTCGGTAACATATTCTGGAAGTAATACTCTATTATAAAATAAATTAGGTTCTTTTGAAAATACATGTATCTCATCAGATTCATTATGTTCTCTATAATTTTGAATAAACCTGAAAGCGGCTGCACCTGCACCAACTACAATTATTTTTTCTTTTGACTTTTTATATTTTGATACGGATACTCTTGTAAACTTAAAATCCGGTTCTTTTGAAACTGGATCAATGTGTGTATTGGTTAAATTATTAGCACGATTTAAATCGTTTTGTAATTGTTTGCCCCAATGCATTGGTAAGAACACAACACCTTTTTTTATAGTATCTGTAATTTTTGCACGAACTCTAACCACGCCATTATTACTTTTTATCTCAGTAATATTTCCATCTTTTATTTTATTCAAATAAGCATCAACTGGATGTATTTCCAAAACAGGTTTTGGATAATGTGTTTTTAATCTAGACACTTTTCCTGTTTTGGTCATGGTGTGCCATTGATCTCGAACACGCCCCGTAGTTAATATTAAAGGAAAGTCGTCATTTGGCTTAACCGATCTGTTTTCAATAGTACTTGGCACATTAAATTGTGCTTTTTGAGATGGGGTATAAAATTTTTTATCTTCAAAAAGTCTTGGTGTTCCAATATGTCTATATTCTGGAACTGGCCATTGAAATGTACCTTCGTTTTTTAACCGTTCGTAATTTAAAAATGATACGTCAATATTGGTGCCTTTAGTCATAGACGCATATTCATCGTAGATTTCTGATGCACTGTTATAATTAAAGCCTCTAAAACCCATTCGTTTTGCAAAATCACAGAATATTTCAACATCAGGTCTTGCCTCACCAGGAGCGTTAATTTCTTTTGGTAAGTACGAAATTCGACGCTCAGAATTTGTCATAGTTCCTTCTTTCTCCAACCATGCTGCAGCAGGTAAAACCAAATCGGCATAGTCAACAGTATCTGATTTATGAGAGATTTCTTGAACTACCACAAACTTAGCATTCTTCATAGCCCGTTCTATCCGATGTGTATTTGGCAAACTCACTAATGGGTTGGTACACGCTATCCACACCGCCTTTAGCTTTCCACTTTCCAAAGCGTCAAACATTTCAGTAGCAGTTAATCCTGGTTTTTCTGAAATCTTATCTACACCCCAAAATTGTGCAACCTCCCGACGGTGTTCTTCATTTTGTAAATCTTTATGTACCGCTAATAAATTTGCCATTCCTCCTACTTCTCTTCCACCCATAGCATTTGGCTGACCTGTTAAAGAAAAAGGTCCTGAACCTGGTTTACCTACCTGACCAGTAATAAGTGACAAATTAAGTAACGACACATTTTTGTCTGTACCAATGACACTTTGGTTAAGTCCCATGGCCCACATACTAATAAAACCCTTAGACAACCCTATTGTATCTGCTGCTTTTTGAATGTCTTTTTCTTTAACACCGCATAATTTAGAAGCTTTCTTTAATGTTGTTGAGAATATTAATTCTTTATAATCGGAAAACCCTTCAGTATGATTATTTATAAAATCTTCATCAATAAGTCCTCGTTTGTACAAGCATCGTCCAATAGCATTATAAAGAATCACATCTGTACCAGGCAGTAATTGTAAATGCAAATCTGCGAAGTTTGCAGATTCCGTTTTACGCGGATCAATTACAATTATTTTTACATTTGGGTTTTCCTCTTTACGCTTTTCAATGCGTCTAAACAGAATAGGATGACACCAAGCTGGGTTGGCTCCTGTAATTAAAAAGCAATCAGCTAATTCTATATCGTCATATGATATTGGTACACTATCTTCTCCAAAAGTTTTCTTATAGCCTACAACTGCAGAACTCATACATAACCTAGAATTTGTATCAATATTATTAGTCCCCAGAAACCCTTTGGTTAGCTTATTTGCTATATAATACTCCTCGGTTAAACTTTGACCTGATACGTAAAACCCAACACTATCGGGTCCATGTTTTTTTATGATAGATTTAAAAACACTTGCTGCTCTATCTAGTGCATCATCCCAACTAACACGCTCGCGAGGATGCGATCTGCTCCAACGCATTTCAGGATATAAAATTCTGTCGGAAATATCGTTTGCTACATAATGCAAATTCATTCCTTTAGAACATAACATACCTTTATTCACTGGATGGTCCTTATCGCCTTCAACAAATACCTTATTATTGTTATCCTTTTTAACAATAATTCCGCATCCTACACCACAATAGCTACAAGTTGTTTTTACTTCCTTTTTGATCATTTATAACCTCATTTTACACTAAATAAAACATTAAAATAAAAAGAAACAAGCTCCGTTTAAATTATTCAGAATACCCTAATATTAAATCTGAAATTTTATAATTTGATAATTAATGATACTGAAAATTAGCTTTTTATAGGTATCGGAATTAAATCTTCCAATGATTGTTTTAACTCTAATTTGGCCACTTCTTCATCTTTAGTAGAGAACCTGATAGCTAAGGCTGCTATACCAGTAACAACTACTATAATTCCTATAATTAAATACCCTTGAGACACTGCCGATGAAGATGCAACGGCTTGCGCATTGCTTATTACTTCATCTCCCAAGCCTTGATTTGCTGCTATGGCAGCCTTCTCTGCTACTGCAGATTTAGATTTTAATAAAAATGCTGCAAGAAAAGCACCAACATTTCCGCCAGCGCCTACAATTCCTGAGACTGAGCCAATCGCTTTTTTATTAATAAATGGCACTACTGAGAATGTAGCTCCCTCCGCCATTTGTACCGTTAAACTAAATAGTATTAAAAAGATAAAGCCTACCAATAAACTTGTTGATAAAGAAAAGGTAACTAACATAATTCCTTGTATTGTAAGTATAAACGAAAGAAACAATACGCGCCCTCTCAAGCCTTTTAATTTTCCAAACTTATCTCCAAAAAATCCACCCAAAGTTCTGGCAAAAATATTCATTAATGCAAAAGACAGGACAATGTTACCCGCAGTTAAACGCTCTAACTGAAAGGTATTTTGTAAATAATCATCCATGGTTCCATAAACCGTAAGTTCTATTCCAAAACTAGCAGCATATACCACAAATAGAATCCAAATTCTATAATCTTTTAGTACAGTAACAAATCCAACTTTATCTTTTTTGGTTTCTATTTCTGTACCTAATTCACGCAAATCTTTTAAATTTCCTTGAGGCGTATCCTGTGTGAAGAAGTAATAAATAATACCCATTAAAAAACAAATTGTTCCCGCGACTACCATAGAATATCTCCAAGCTTCAGAATCAGCAACTCCAAATCCGATAAGAGCTGCTGCTATTATCGGCATACCTAAACGATTTGCACCGCCACCTAAGTTTCCCCATCCTGCAGAAGTCGCATTTGCGGTACCAACAACATTTGGCGCAAACATTAAAGAGGTATGAACTTGAGTAATTACAAAAGAGGCCCCTATAAAACCAATAAATAATCTACAAATTAAAAACTGTAATGGGGTTTGAACTAAACCACACAAAATAACAGGTATTGCCCCTAAAATCAGTAACCAAGTATAGCATAATCTTGGTCCGTACTTGTCACATAATTTACCAATTAGTAATCGAGCAAATACGGTTCCAGATACTGCCAAAATGATAGAATTCCATTTTTGATCTGGTGTCAAGCCTAAATCCCTTACTACATCTGGCATAAAAGGTACAATTCCAAACCATGCGAAGAAACACATGAAGAATGATACAGAAGTTATCCAAAATGTCCGTATTGATACATTTTTAAAATCAAATAAATTTAGTCTTGTTGCTTTAGTTTGTTCTAAATTTCTCATAATCCTTAATTTTATACGTACAAAACTAAGTATATTTACTTAATTTTTTACGTATAAGATTAGTATCTGACAAGAATTATCGGATTGATAATTTAGGAATAAAGATTTTGAGGATATATTAAAATAAGGTAAGTAATGATGGTGTTTTTAAATAATTTGGTTTTAATTAAATGCTATATTAACTGATATTCTTTAGCTTTGTTACTCAATTCCATCAAGTTTTTTACTTCTAATTTTTTCATTAGATTAAAACGATGTACTTCAGCGGTTCGCTTACTTATTTCAAGTTCTTCAGCAATATCTTTATTGTTTTTAAATTGCAGTACCAAGCCAAGTATTTGTTTCTCTCGTTTAGTTAAATTAAATGGATCTATTACAGTAGTATTTTTAGCCTCAGATGACAAATTTGTATTTCCATTCACAAAATTATTCATAATAATGGCCGATATATCACCTGTAAAATACTTACTGCCTGATGCTACATTATGAAGTGCTTTTAAAAACTCTTCTTTACTCGCTCCTTTTAATAAGTAACCATCAGCACCAGCTTGAATTGCCTGTACTACATACTCTTCGGAATCGTGCATCGAAAGCACCAAGGTTTTAACATCTGGATACAATTTAGTGATTTCGGCAACTACCTCTATACCATTCATTTCTGGCATTCTTATATCAACTATGAGTACATGTGGTTTATTAATTTTAATAACTTCCAAAGCTTCTTTTCCGTCAGAGGCTTCGTCAATAACAACAATTCCTGATTGATCTTCTAAAAGTGCTTTTATTCCGTCTCTTACTAAAACATGATCATCTGCTAAAACAACCTTAATTACATCCATAAAATTAAATTAATTAAGTACAAAAATAAGATTTTTTACGTAAAACTACGTATTTATTAAATTGGTACGTTTAAGGTAACTCGTGTGCCTTTACCTGCTTCAGAATTCAAAAAAAGTCGTCCATCAACATATTTTATACGCTCTCTCATAAAAGTCATTCCCATGCCTCCCTCTGCATTTTTAACATTCTTAACCTTGTTTGGGTCAAATCCTTTACCATTATCATCAATCACAATGCTTAATAGATTATCACTATGCGAGAGAGATACTAAAATATGTGTTGAGTCAGCATATTTAATGGCGTTGTTTATGGCCTCTTGAGTAATTCTGTACAAGTTTATTTCTGTAAGCGAATCTAAACGCTTATTAAAATCGGTCTTATTAAATAATACGATATTCTTTCCTGTAAGTTTCGCTAACTCCTGCGTGAGTTTCGTAATTGCGGGAACAATACCGTAATCTGATAATTCAGGAGGTGTTAAATTAAAAGTTGCCGTTCTCACTCCTTTTATTATTTCGGTTGTAAGCTCTTTTAAATGCTCAATTTTGGCAGCAGTTTTATCAATGTCTTTAATATCAATACTTTCAAGATTATATTTTAAACCTGTTAGCATTTGTCCAATTCCATCATGTACATCTTTTGCAATACGGTTTTGCTCCTTTTCTTGGTTTTCAATAATTTTACTCGAAATGATTTTTTGCTGACTCATTTCATTCTCAAAACTCTTTTTAGTGAGGCGATCTATTTCTAACTGAGCCGTTTTTCGTTCTGTAATTTCGGAAGCGATTATGAGTAGTTCGGTCCTATCATCTGTGGGACTAAATGGTATAATCGACATTTCTAACCAAATAGTTTCATCATCCTTAGTACTTGCTTTTATTTCACCTTGCCACCCCGTTTTTTTATGTTTAAAAACAACATCTTCAATTACTAATTGTTCACTTTCCTTATTCGATAGCACATTCCAAAATAAAACTTCATTATTAAAACTCGAAAAATTAAACAATCGTGAAAATTTATTCCCTATGTGAATAACATGACCTTTTGGAGAAATTCTTGCAAATAATAAGGTATCATCCATCGCATGACTTAGGGCACGTAATTCTTTTATAGATTTCTCCCTAGTTAAGCTCAACTCATCTGCATCAAAAGCCATTTTTTTTGCTTTTTGTTCTGCTTGCAACAACTCAGAAAGTGTTGTCCTCACTGATTTAGCCGTTGGCCAAAAAATAAAAACAAATTCTCCTAACAAAATTAATAGTGTTAGTGTCATTAATAGCAATTCCAGTTTTCGTAACCAGCTTACCTTCGCATCTGCTTCTAAATCGTATTGATTTACAATTTGATCCATCATTAACAGAAAATCACCCTCGTTATTTTTAACTTTTTTAATATCTGAAAGAAACGAATTGAATGGTAAAGATGGTGTGTTTTCTATTTTCTTTATAATAGATTTTGAAGCAACATTAATGGAGTCAAAAATAGGATTCAAGGACTTAAACTTATCAATTACTATTGCACTATTTTTACTTGGTAATCCTAAACTATCATTACCATTCTGCAATGCATAATGGGATAACTCCCATAAGTGTAGAGTCTTTTTAATTTTATCTTTAAGAAGCATTCTATTTTCTAAACTAGCTTCTGCAGAGAGTGAGACAATTTCTTTTGTTAATTTTTGGCTCAACATACGCTGTCTTCCTGCGACATTTATAACCGAAGAATCGCTTTGTTGATCGTTTAGATGATTACGAATTAGAATTTGACTAATTATTATAGAAAACGCAATGGCGCTTAGAGCTATAATGTATAAACGGCTTAATTTATCAAACGTTCGTTGGTCTAATGAATTACCGTTTTTTGTCATATCCCTTAATTATTTATGTTATGGCTTGCTTCACTAAGGACAGACTTTTTTCAGAGAAAGGAAGTTTTAATGCTGCCTTATGGCCTTCGTCAGACATTTTTACCCATGTTTTTTTTAGGATGTCAATAATTTTTTCATCGTCGTGTTTTGCAGCAAACTCTTCAAAGTAATAATCTAAAAACACTAAGCAAACAGTATCCTCTAAAGCCTGTGCTTCCTCATTTTTTTTGATGCGTTTTTTAGTAATTAAAAGAGATACCCTTTCAACAAATTGGTCATCATATCCAACTTGTTTTAAAATATCAGCAGTTAATTTAGCGTGCATTTTTTTAAGAGTTTCTCTCCATTTTAAATAACCGATTCTATCCATTGGATACTCATCTCTTGCTATTTTCCAACGACAAATATGTTGTGCACGCGCTGCAATTTGTAATGCCTTAGAAGCATTAGGATTAAACTGTAGTAATTTTCTAGTCATCCTTTGAGAATACAACAACTCTTTTGGGTAATCAATACCAGATACTTGATAAGTGTTTACATCTTCAGCATTTTTTTTATCAATTAATGCTATGGTAGTTTCAAATCTCGTTGGCTTCATTTTTCTAGATTTAGTCTGAAAAGCCAATATACACAATTCCGTTTTTAATTTTAACAGGATAGGTGGCAATTTTCAAATCTTCACCAGCTAAATTAGACCCATCTTCCAACGAAAAATTCTTTTTATGCATCGGGCAAGCTACTTTTGGTATCCCTCCTTTATCGCCTATCATACCTAAGGATAACACCATTTCCATTTTATGCGGACATAAATTTTGGCAAGCATACCATTTTGCAGTTCTAGTAAAATTATAAACGGCAATTTGCTTACTTTTATACTTTATACAAGCACCACTATTTTCTGGAAAATCTGAAACATTTCCTACTTCAAACCAATTTTTAACGTCAGCTTCATTTACCGATTCGTATTGTTTTAGTATTTCTTGCATAATTTTAATATATTTTTTTACTTATTAAATATGTGCTTTTAAAAAGGTTATGCTTAAACCCATGCTTTAGGCATTTTTTGATCGCGCATAGGCACAAAAACTAAGTTGTCATCCGTATCATCTGAGTTTACAAAATGTTTGAAACGTTTCATCATTTCTGGATTTTCAATAGCTTGTTTCCACTCACATTCATATTTATTAACAAGTCCTTGCATTTCTAATTCTAATTCTTCAGCAATACCAAGCGAATCTTCAATGACAACTTGCTTTAAATACTCAATACCGCCTTCCAGTTTATCTAACCAAGGCGCCGTTCTAACTAATGGCCCAGCGGTTCGTATGTAATACATTAAAAATCTATCCAAGTATTTAATAGCCATTTCATCGTCTAATTGCTCAGCAAATAATACAGCATGTTTTGGTGTAGCGCCACCATTTCCGCATACATATAAATTCCATCCACCTTCAACGGCAATTAATCCAAAATCTTTTCCTCTTGCCTCCGCACATTCTCTTATACAACCTGACACACCACCTTTTAATTTATGCGGTGATCGTAAACCTCTATATCTGTTTTCAATTTCAATGGCAAAGGTGACACTCTCATGCATACCATATCTACACCATGTAGATCCTACACAGCTTTTTACTGTACGCAATGATTTTCCGTAAGCATGTCCACTTTCAAAACCAGCATCTATTAATTCTTTCCAAATAAGTGGTAACTCATGTATTTGTGCTCCAAATAAATCAATACGTTGGCCGCCGGTAATTTTTGTATATAAATCGAATTTTTTAGCCACCACTCCAATAGTTATTAATTGGTCTGGTGTAATTTCACCTCCAGCAACTCTAGGAACTACAGAATAAGTTCCATTACGTTGAATATTTGCCAAAAACCGATCGTTTGTGTCTTGTATGGTAGGCTGACGGTTCGCAGTTTCCATGGTTATTGTTGCAAAAATAGATGCCAAAATCGGTTTACAAACTTCACAACCATGACCTTCACCAAACAAATTAATGGCTTCATCGTAATCTGCAACTTTATTAATTTTTATTAAATCGTAAAGCTCTTGTCTATTAAAATTAAAATGCTCACAAACAGTTTCTTTAACTTCTTTTCCTAACGATTTTAATGTTCCATTTACTAAATCAACAACCATAGGTTTACAACCTCCGCAGCCCGTTGTTGCTTTTGTTTTAGCGACTACATCTCCTAAATTATTACTTCCATTTTCGGTAATTGAACAACAAATATCGCCTTTAGAAATACTCTCGCACGAACATACTTGAGCTGTGTCTGGCAAGTCCATAACACTTCCAAAAGATTTACCTCCTTCACTTGCAGGTAATATGAGCTCCGCTGGGTTTTTTGGAATTGCCATACCATTTAAATACACTTGGTGTAGCATATTATAATCGGATGCATCACCCACAAGAATACCGCCAAGTAAGGTTTTACCATCATGACTTACATTAATACGTTTATATAAATGTTTGGTTTTATCTTCAAAAATAACAGAATGTCCTTTTGATGCAGGCATAAATGGTTCGCCGAAACTTGCAACATCCACACCAATTAATTTTAATTTGGTGGACATATCAATATCATCGGCCATTAAACGCTCAGGTTTTCCAAGAATTTGATCAACTGCAACGCCAGCCATTTCATAACCTGGAGCTACTAAACCATATATCATCTGGTTGTATAATGCAATTTCACCGATGGCATAAATGCGGTCATCTGAAGTTTGCATTTTGTTGTTAACTATAATGCCTCCGCGAACTCCCATTTCTAAATTACAGGTTTTAGCTAATTCATCTCGAGGTCTGATACCTGCAGAAATAACAAGCATTTCAACATCCAGAACGTCGTCTTCTCCAAATTCCATACCTGTAATAGCACCATTACCTAAAATTTGATTGGTAGCTTTACTTAAATGAATATTTAATCCTATCGATTCTAGTTTTAACTGTAATACTTGGCTGCTTCTAGAATCTAATTGTCTAGGCATTAATTTAGGCGCAAACTCTACAATATGAGGCTCTAAACCCATATCCATGACTGCTTTACCAGCTTCTAACCCCAACAAACCACCACCAAGTACCGCAGCTTTTGCATTAGGGTTACTTGCTTTAAGCTTCGCTGCATAAGCGAGCATGCCTTCTAAATCTTCAATGGTTCTATATACAAAAACACCTTCTTTTTCAACACCCTTAATTGGCGGAACGAACGCAGAAGATCCAGTGGCTAGTACTAAATAGTCATAAGATAATTTAAGGTCTGATGCCGTTGTTATGGTTTTTGAAGGTCTGTGAATATCAGTTACACGCTCACCAACAATTAATTCAATGCCATTTTCGGTATACCATTCTGCAGACGCCATTTCTAAAGCTTTAGCATCTTGGTTTTCAAAAAATTCACTGAGGTGTACTCTATCATACGCTGGTCGAGGTTCTTCCCCAAAAACCGTAAGTTTAAAATTTTTCTTATTGGAGTGAGATACAAATTTTTCACAAAATTTATAACCTACCATTCCATTACCTATAACAACAATATTTTGCATAATTACGCATTTTATAATACGAAATTAAGTATAAATACGTAGTTTTAAATACGTATTAATAATAAATTTACATAGAAATGCAAATATTAGCAATTTGGCAAATTGGGATATAAATAATTATATAATAAGTAAAATTTGGTATTATTAATTCACATAATTACAGAATCAGCTTAATAGTTTCAATCACACTATAATGACTTTAAAATAAATATTTCACAGTGAATAGCTAAATCCATCATTATGTACAAGACCCTAAGTCAACTAATATTCGAAACTAAAACTAGTACTAAAGAAAATTATTTAGAACACAATGCCGGTATTATGAAACCGCGAACTTATATTATAAAGATGAACACTCAAAAAGGAACGATATCAAAAAAAGTTCTCATTGAATAACTATTTTTAGACTTTTAAGGTCAAAAAAATCGACGAAATGCACACTTGTTATGTATTTCGTCGATTTTTTTGTGCGTTTCACGGATATTCACCTATATTTGCCTTGTACTATGATAGCCCCAATCTATCTTAATTTACATTTTATGGAAAAAATTACTCTGTATTGCCAGTATTTATTTTTAAATACAAACGCAATTTTTCGAAACAAAAAAAGACTTTTTACCACAACTTTATTTAGTTGTGCGGTGCTATTAGCATTTAATACGCAAGCCCAAGATATTATTGGAGATTACGATTTTGAACCTGATGAACAAGGCTGGAGCCTAGGTGGTGATGGAGGTTTAGAAGAAGATGATCAATGGTCATGTAGTGTAATTCATTCCTTATATGTTAAAGATGATAAATCGTCGAGTATTGTAACATCGCCTGCTTTAGATATAAGCTCGTATGCGAGTATATCCATTTCTTTTTGTTATAAAGCTGAAGGCGTTGATAACGGTGAAGGGTTTTATCTTAAATATTATGATGGTTCCTCTTGGACTACATTAAATTATTACGAAAGAGGTGTAGATTTTTCAAATATTGGAAGTTCTAACAATTATAGTTTTTCTTTCACGCTTTTAGATACTAGTTATAATTTCCCTACAAATGCTAAATTTAGATTTGAAGGTGATGCCAGTAAAGGGAGTGAAATAAGTTATTTCGATAATGTTTTAATAAAAGAAGAACCTATATTTTTTGATGGAGATAGTGATTTTGATGGAGTTACCGATAGTGTGGATATAGATGATGATAATGATGGTATTTTAGATACTGATGAATGTGATGCTATAGTAAATCCACCTTTATCAAATGCTGATTTTGAAGATTTAGATATCGTTTCCTCTGGTTTAGATGGCGGTGGGACTGATGTTGTTGGTACTTCTGGAATCTGGAAAGGTGATGCCTCAAATATTCCAAACTGGTTAAGTGCTGATACCTCAAATAACTATTTAGAAATTTGGCATAATAGCCAAGGCGCCGGTAATGATGCAGGTGGTCAAGCTTACTCTGGTACCCAATGGGCAGAAGTAAATGCAACTACTAACGACGGTTTATATCAAGATGTGGTGTCTACTCCAGGTGATGTATTACAATGGACATTCGCACACCGTAAACGAACGGGTTATGCTGGAAGCTCTTCCGAAGATATTGTGCGATTAATGATAGGAGACCCTAACGGAACTATGACCTCTAATGGTGATTTTGCCTCGGCAGGAGATTCATCTTGGACCTTACATACGGGTACTTATACAGTTCCAGCAGGCCAAACAACTACTAGACTTACTTTTACGGTACTAAATAGCGCTTCAGGCTCAACAAGTTCTGGAAACTTTATAGATAATGTACAATTATTTGTTATTCCTTCAACTTGTGCTGATACTGATGGCGATTCTATTCCTGATTATTTTGATTTAGATTCTGATAATGATGGTATTCCAGATATTGTTGAAGCTGGTTTTGGAAGCGCAAGTGCAGGTACTGCTAAGATTCCTTCAGGATCTTTTACCGATGCTAATGGTAACGGAATGCATGATGCTTTTGAAAATACAAGCCCACTAGATTCTGATAATGATGGTGTCCCAAATTTTAAAGATTTAGATTCTGATAATGATACGGTTTTTGATGTGGACGAAGCACGTACAGCACGCTATGTATTCAGCACATTGACATTCGAAAATGGTGATGGCGATATTAATGGCGATGGTGTTGGAGATGGTCTAGAAACAGAAGCCTTTAGAGCAAAAGATGACGATAATGATGGTAATTTAGAATATTTTGGAGACGGTATCCTTGATATATATGATTATGGTACTGGTGCAAACGAATTTGGAAATTTAAGCCAAGGATCTGCTCCAGATTACGTAGCTGATACTGATGGTGATGGAATTCCTGATTATATTGATACAACGTCAGATGGTTCAACATTCGATATTGCAAATACACATTATGCTGATTTAGATGCTAATAATGATGGTGTAATTGATGACACTAATGATAGTGATGGCGATGGTATTGTTGATTTATTTGATACAAACGACAGTGCAACAGGGTCTCCAAGAGACTTACAGAAAAAATTAGACTTGTTTTTTGATGGTAGAAATGATTATGTAGAAGATACAAATGTAATGAGCGGATGGAGTGAAGCCACTATGATGGCCTGGATTAAAATTGATCCTTCAGCATCTGGAGATCAAATAATAATGGGTCAGGATAATTTCTATATTCAGCTTAAATCTGACTTGACTATTGAAGCAATAGGCAATAATAAAAATGTGTCAAGCAATGCATTAAGCACCAATCAATGGACACATGTTGCTGCAACATATAGTAATACAAATAGTAAAATTAAATTATATATAAATGGATTAGAAGTTGATTCTTACAATGTTTCAGGAGCCTTACCTGCAGATGCATCTAGTTTAACTTTAGGGAGACAACCAGATACAAATAGCAAATATTTTAATGGCTACATGGATGAAGCGCGTGTATTCTTTAAAGCCCTTACGCAAAATGAACTTCAGAAAATGATTTATCAAGAAATTGAAGACAATAATGGTGTAATAAAAGGTGCTATAATTCCAACAGACGTAACTAATTTTGTGGATGCATCTACAAATACACCGCTTACTTGGACAAACTTAAAAAGGTATTACAGAATGGATGCCTTTAAAGATAATGTATTAGACGATTTAACAACTCCAGAAATAGATGAAGGATCTGGTGCAAAAATATATAACACTAAAGTTATTGCAGAACAATCTGCGCCACTACCATTTGTAACACAACAAAGCGGAAGATTGGAAGTAGCAGTAGACGATGCATCAAACGGTATTAATGGTGATGATGCCATTACTGCAAATGCCATTGTAAAAATTGTTCATGATGATGTTTATATTGATAGTAGCTTAAATGCAGTAGCTCTAATTATAGATGAACAAGATTCAGGATCGAACCCTATAGAATTTAAGGTGCAAAATGATTCTGAGCTTAATGTAAGTTGGTATTTAAAATTAGATGGAAAAATTGATCTTGAAGGAGAATCTCAATTAGTACAAGGTGAAGATAGTTATTTAGACCCAACGAGTTCTGGTTCATTAGAAAAAGATCAACAAGGAACTGCCGATACGTATACCTATAATTACTGGTCGATGCCTGTTGGTGTCACAAATAATTCAACAAACAATAATAATTATACACTTCCAGATGTATTTGATGTTAATTTCTTAACCTCAGGATATAATGGATCGGCATCTCCTGTTGGAATTGCAGATTACTGGATTTGGAAATTTACTAACAAAACAAGTGATGACTATTCGCAATGGCAACATGTGCGTAGTACAGGAACTTTAAAACCAGGTGAAGGTTTCACTATGAAAGGCCCTGGAACTGGTTCTATTGCTACACCTCAAAACTATGTTTTAGAAGGTAAGCCTAACAACGGTGATATTAATTTAACCATTAATGCGGGTAACGACTATTTAGTTGGTAACCCTTATGCCTCTGCAATAGATGCACACCAGTTTATTTTAGATAATGGTGCTGTAATATCAGGTACTGGTGCGACTACAGGAACTTTATATTTCTGGGAGCATTGGGGCGGTGGATCACATTATTTAAGCGCCTACCAAGGTGGTTATGCAACCTATACTCTTGCTGGAGGTGTTCCTGCCGCTGCTTACGGAACAAATGATCCGGATGTAGCAACTGGAGGTACACCAACAAAAACCCCAGGAAGATACATTCCTGTTGGGCAAGGTTTCTTTGTTACGGCTGAAGCCGATGGTGTGGTAAACTTTAATAATAGCCAACGTGTTTTTCAAGTTGAAGACAACACAAACTCGGTATTTACAAAGTCTACTAAAACAAAAGGTAACATGACTGCTTCTAAAAAAGTAGAAAATCAAGATACACGATTAAAACTTAGAATTGGTTTTAACTCTGTAAATACAATACGTAGACAGCTTTTAGCGACGTTAGATGAAAATGGTACGTCTGGTTACGATTGGGGCTTTGATGCGCCATACAACGACGATCAAATGGACGATATGTATTGGATGATTAATAGTGAAAAATATACCGTACAAGCGACGGATGAAATGAATGAACAAGTGGTACTTCCACTAGGAATTCATACAAAAACTAGTGGTGTAAATTCTATAACACTAGATAAACTTGAAAATGCTCCAAATAGTTTAAAAGTTTATCTGCATGATAAAGCGCTTAGTGTATATCACGATTTAAATGAAGGCGCTTATGATGTCCATTTAGAAGCAGGTGAATATTTAGACCGTTTCGAAGTGTCGTTCTCTAATCAACAAGCATTAGGAATTGATGATCTTGATAACGATTATTTAAATGTTTACTTATCAAATGATAAAGAAAGTGTTATTATCAACAACCCAAGATCAAGATTTATACAATCTACTAAAATGTTCAATGTTTTAGGTCAAAAGGTTTTTGAATCAAATATGATTACAAACGAAACTAATATAGAGTTGCCTGCAAAAGAAATTAAGGCCGGTGCCTACGTTATTAGATTAAAAACAGAAGAAGATACCATATCTAAAACGGTATTAGTAAAATAAATTAGTTGAGTTAGTTTTAGTTAGTTAGAACCCCAAATCTACTTTTTACTTAGCTATACTTAAGGTCCCGAATTAACGTTCGGGACTTTTTTTTATACAATAATCTTCACACGTCTAAACTAAATAACAGTGTTTAAACTCCCTTTTTAACTGCATACTTCAATTGGTAACAAGAACAAATTAAAATTTACTGCCCAGCTAGATTGTAGCTTAATAGAAAGAAACTAATGCCTTGGAATTTTGTTAAAAAGCTTATAAAATAATTTCATAAGCATATCAAATCATTAAAAAAACACTGAATCTTCATACAGGGCTTTTACTTTTAATCGTATTTTTTTGCATTTCATCGTGTGTATTCCAAAATTATTTGTATATTAGCCTTGTAAACAATTAATAATCAGTAATAAACTATAATTAGTTACTAAAAATAAAATAGTGCACTATTACAAAAAAAGTATTGTTAGATTGAATTAATTATTTTGAGTTAGTCACTTTATAATAAATCACTCCAAATCTACGATGCTCTATAAGTCCTGAATTGACGTTCAGGACTTTTTTTACATTATATTTAAAAAAATGTTATTACACCGTGTTTATTTGCGTTTCATAGATTTTTGTTCTATTTTTGCATAGTATACTCGATGCCCCCTCAAATCGAAACTTAACCAGAATTATGATTAGAGTATTACTTTCACAAGCTGATAGCTTTGTTAAAAAAACCGTAGGCACTAACCACCATTTAACGTATATTTTTAAAAACAACAATTCTAGCTCGGAGTTTATCTTCAAAAAAAAGCAAGAATTAAAAACATATACTAAAAGCCTAAATAACAAAAAACTAGCTCCATTGCAGTTTTTTGTTTTCTGTATAGTTTTATCACTAATTTCGTTTAAATCATATGCGCAAACACAGGTAACCTGTGACTTCATAGCAACACAAGACACATACATTAAGAAAAAAGAAGCCTCTAATAATTATGGTGACTGTGAACTCTTGACCATTGATAGAGAAGGTGGTGATCTACATAGGGCATTGTTTCAATTTGATCTTTCTGGTATTCCGGCAACCTCAACAATTATTTCGAGTCAGCTAAGGTTATATACTGAAAACGGCAATGGTATGAATGTTAGTGTGTATCAAATAGGGGCTACTGATGCTTGGGATGAAGGATCCTCATGTGACGGAAACGGTGTTTCAAACTGGAATGTACGACAAGGAACCTCAAACTGGAGTACAAGTGGCGTTGTAGGTCCATCTGATGGAGGCTCCCCTTTAGCAACAATAGATGGTGGTTCCGATGGTATACATTCATGGCCACTAACCGCACTTACACAAGGATGGTTTAATGGAACTATTACTAATAATGGCGTTATGGTTGGAAGCCCCGACGGTGGTGGTGATAGAACCATAGATTATGACAGTAGAGAAACAACCACAGGAATTCCACCTGTTTTGAGAGTAACATACACAATTGATAATATTGATAGTGATGGTGATGGTATTTACGACAGTGTGGATATTGATAACGATAACGACGGTATTCATAATTTAAATGAATCTATGGCCGAGGATAGCGGACACGATGGGTCTTACTCAGAAACTAGTATTTCATTTGGAATAAGTAGTAATGACTATGACGATGAAAAGGAAAGTCACTTTTTAAATACTATAACACTTAACGGCACAACTTATAGCGATTTTATTGTACCAGATGCTTTTGAAGGTGATTTCCCAACTGTTAATAATGACCAAAAAGTTTACTTGTCAGACCACACAAATAAATCATTTGATTATTTCGAAAATCCGAGTTTTCCAGATCAAATATTACCTGCTTTTCAAAGTCGTAATCTAAATTATTATCTTGGAATAGATGGTGCTAACTTCCTTACATCAAGTTATACATTATCCTATTCTAATCCTATTTATTCAACAGGTAATATAAATGTTGCAATTGCCGAACGAAACGGTAATAACCCATATTTCATAGAAGCTTTAGATGCATATGGCAATGTTTTAGGAAATATCACTGTAAATTTATCCGACTATATAGATACTGGGTATAGAGTTAATAAATTTCAATCTGGTGGTATGTTCTTAGCGTTCTTCCCAGTGGACGACCTTGCTCCAATAGGCGCTCCTATTAGTGCATTACGAATAACCTTTCCCAATGCCACGAATGATGGTCCGGATGGTAAAGTGTTTTTCTTTGGTGATTTATCTGTTATGAATAATGACACTGATCAGGATGGAATCCCAAATGATTATGATCTAGATTCAGACAACGATGGAATTCCTGATATTGTTGAAACAGGGTTAGGCAATATCAGCTCAGGCACTGGCACAATTCCATTAAGTGTTTTTGTAGACATCAATAGCAATGGGATGCATGATGCTTTTGAATCTTCGGCTGTTTTAGATTCAGATGGAGATGGTGTACCTAATTTCTTAGATTTAGATAGTGATAATGATACAGTTTTTGATGTAGATGAAGCGCGTACCGAGCGATATGTGTTTAGCACGCTTACTTTTGAAAATGGCGATGGTGACATAAATGGTGATGGCGTTGGTGACGGCACTGAATCCGAAACGTCTAGAATTAGAATTATCCCTGGTGGATGTACAGAATTATTTGGAGATGGAATTTTAGATATTTATGATTATGGTACTGGTGCTAACGAGTACGGCAATTTAAGTCAAGGGTCTGCCCCACATTATGTTGCCGATTCTGATGATGATGGCACTCCAGATTACATCGATATCACTTCAAACGGGACGGATTTTGATATAGCACTCACTCATTACCCCGAATTGGATTCGAATAATGATGGCGTTATTGATGATACAAATGATAATGACAATGATGGTGTTGTTGATTTATTCGACACCAATGATTCTTCATTTGGTTCACCGAGAGATTTACAAAAGAAATTAGACCTGTATTTCGACGGACGGAATGATTATGTTGAAGATTCTAGTTTAATTAATGAATGGGGCGAGGCCACTATAATGGCCTGGATTAGAATCGATCCTTCGGCTACAGGCGATCAGAAAATATTTGGTCAAAATTCATTCAATTTGCAATTAAATACAGATAAATCGATTTCTGTCATGGTAAACAGAACCATTTTAAGTAATAACGCTGCCATTAATACCAACCAATGGACACACGTAGCAGCAACTTACAGTGAAAACAACCAAAAATTAATTTTGTATATAAACGGCCGAGAAGCAAATAATTTGGATGTAACTGGTCCACTTCCCGCAGATAATTCTAACTTGACAATTGGAAGACAATCAAATAATAGTATTAAGTTTTTTAATGGCTTTATTGATGAAGTACGATTATTTTCAAAAGCACTTGCAAAAAACGAACTCCAAAAAATAGTTTATCAAGAATTAGAAAATAATGCAGGCATAACTAAAGGTTCAGCAGTTCCTACAAACGTTAATAATTATATAGATAAAGCTACGAACCACCAATTAGGTTGGTCTAACTTACAAAGGTATTACAACATGGATACTTATAAAGATAACGTTTTGGATGATTTAACAACCACAAATATAGATGAGGGTTCAGGTGCTAGAATATATAACGTTAAAATTATTGGAGAACAAACCGCTCCTTTACCTTTTGTAACAAAACAAGGTGGACGTCTAGAAGTTGCTATTAATGACCCAGAAAGAGGTATTAACGGCGCAGATGCCATTAACCCCAGTGCTATTGTTAAAATTTTACATAATGATGTGTATATTGATACTGACTTGCATCAAGTTGGGTTAATAATAGCCGCTGAAGATGCGGAATCTAATCCTATAGAATTTAAAGTAAAAAATGATTCTGAACTTAATGTTAGTTGGTATTTAAAATTAGATGGAAAAATTGATCTAGAGGGAGAATCGCAATTAATACAAGGTGAAGGAAGTTATTTAGACCCTGCGAGTTCGGGGACATTAGAAAAAGATCAACAAGGAACTGCTGATACTTATACGTATAATTATTGGTCAATGCCTGTTGGTGTTTCCAATAATACAACAAACAATAATGGCTATACATTGCAAGATGTATTTACAGATATTAATTTCCTTACTACAGGTTATAACGGTACGGCAACTCCCGTGGGTATAGCAGATTATTGGATTTGGAAGTATTGTAATTCTCCATACAATAGTTATGCATCATGGCAACATGTTCGTAGTACGGGAACTTTATTGCCAGGTGAAGGATTTACTATGAAAGGCCCAGGATCTGGTTCTATATCAACACCTCAAAATTATGTGTTAGAGGGTAAACCTAATAATGGTGATATTAATTTACCGATAAATGCAGGAAATGAATATTTAGTTGGTAACCCTTATGCCTCTGCCTTAGATGCCCACCAATTTATATTGGACAATGGAGCTACAATTGGCGGTACAGGAGCAACCACAGGAACGCTATATTTCTGGGAACATTGGGGCGGCGGTTCGCATAATTTAAGCGCCTACCAAGGTGGTTACGCAACCTATTCGTTAGCGGGTGGTATTCCTGCAGCTGCCATGGGAACTAACGACCCTTCGGTTGGAACAGGAGGACAACCAACAAAAATACCGGGTAGATACATTCCTGTTGGGCAAGGCTTTTTTGTAAATGCCGAGGCTGATGGAATGGTTAACTTTAATAATGGTCAGCGCGTATTTCAGGTTGAGGATGGTACAAATTCTGTTTTTACAAAATCTACAAATACTAAAAAAAATAAATCAGCGAATAAAAAAGTTGAAAGCACTGATAAAAGAACAAAACTTAGAATTGGTTTTAACTCTGTTAATACAATTAGAAGACAATTATTAATTACAGTTGACAGCACAACCACATCAGGCTACGATTGGGGTTACGATGCTCCTTATTTGGACTACCAAATAGATGATATGTATTGGATGATTGATCAGAACAAATATTCTATTCAAGGAATTGATAATTTAGATAACACCTCAATATTACCCTTAGGAATTCACACCAAAAATAATGGAGTGAATAGTATTTCTCTTGATAAACTGGAAAATAATAATGAAGAATTGAATGTTTATCTTCATGATAAGGCATTTGATATTTACCATAATTTAAATGAAGGAAACTATGATGTGGAATTATATGCTGGTGAATATTTAGATCGTTTTGAAATTGCGTTTTCTCAAGGACAAGCCCTGGACGTTAACGATAATTATGATAAACCTATTCTAGCATATTATTCAAACGAAAAAAATAGTATTATAATTCAAAATTCTAATTCTAGAATGATTGAATCAATTGAAATGTTTAATATTTTGGGACAGTCTCTTTTTCAAATTGACATTGATACAATTCAAAAACATTTAGAGTATAATGTAAGCCCAATAAAAACAGGAGCTTATATAATTAAAATGACTACCGAAAATGGTATTGTTTCTAAAAAAGTACTTGTAGAATAAAAACTTAATTTAAAAATATAGTGAAGTCCTAAATTTTGATTTAGGACTTTTTTTATTTTAAACGATTGATTAACTCAATCTGTGTTACTTTAAATTGTTCACCCGAAGTCATATCCTTTAAAGTATAGTTATTTGATTTAAGTTCTTCATCACCCACTAAAACTACAAACGGAATATTACGCTTGTTGGCGTAATTCATTTGCTTTTTCATTTTAGCACTGTCTGGATACAACTCTGCATTAATACCTTGGGCGCGTAATTGTTTAATGGCTTTTAAGCTAAATAGTGATTCTTTATCACCAAAGTTGATGAATAATACTTTCACATTTTTATTAACGGTTTCGGGAAATAAACCCAGTTCTTCTAACACTAAATAAATTCGGTCTAATCCAAAACTTATCCCTACGCCACTTACATGGTTCATTCCGAAAATACTGGTTAAATCGTCATATCTGCCACCGCCACCAATGGAACCCATATTAACAGTTTTAGGTGCAGCGACTTCAAATATTGCCCCTGTGTAATAATTTAAGCCTCGTGCAAGTGTTACATCCAATTGTAAAGTTGTGGTTAATAACCCTAATTCTTTAATCGCATTATTTATAAATGATAATTCATTAATGCCTTTTTTACCTTCTTCAGATGAATCTAGAATACTTTTCAGACTTTCAATTTGTGATTCAAATGACCCTGACAATGAAAATAAAAGCTGTAATTTAGTAATGCCTTCCTGTGAAATGCCCTTATTTATCATTTCTTCTTTCACCTTCTCCTCGCCTATTTTATCTAGCTTATCGAGTGCAACAGTAAAATCAATAAGTTTATCACTCGCACCAATCACCTCAGCAATTCCAGAAAGAATTTTTCTGTTATTTACTTTTATAGTGACACCTTCTAAATTTAATTCTGAAAAAACAGCATCATAAAGTTGTATAAACTCCACCTCTTGCCATAACGAGTCACTTCCTACTACATCGGCATCACACTGATAAAACTCTCTAAAACGTCCTTTCTGAGGTCTGTCGGCCCTCCAAACAGGTTGTATTTGATACCGTTTAAAAGGAAATTCTATTTCGTTTTGATGTTGAACTACATATCTAGCAAATGGCACCGTTAAATCATAACGTAACGCTTTCTCGGATATACTTGATGTTAATTTGGTGGAATCCTTTTCGTCATATGCAATTTTATCAGCTTTTGATAAGTAATCACCGCTATTTAAAATCTTAAATATTAAACGATCACCTTCATCTCCATATTTACCCATCAGAGTATCTGAGTTTTCAAAACTTGGAGTTTCAATTGGCTGAAATCCGAATGTTAGAAATGCATTACGAATGGTATTAAAAATATAATTTCGTTTTGCTACTTGCTCTGGATTAAAGTCTCTTGTACCTTTTGGAATACTTGGTTTTTGGGCCATTTATTTAGTTTTGAAATAAAATTTTATAGTGAATTAAGTGTTTAACTGAATCAAAAATAAATGAATTTAACTTATCAAATTGTCAAAATACTTAAATAAATCGCCTTTAGTAATTACCGCACCTTGTTCAATCATTTTAAACTTGTCTAGATTTTTATCTTCATTATATTCTTTATCAGCCTGCAAAAATTCAACATTGTCGTCCATTAAATTTTCACGTAACCAATTATATCCTTCGGTTGTGGTTATATCAACATCATTTTTTAAGTTTACTACCACAGCTCGCATTTTATCTTCAGCTAAGTGAAATAAATACATGTGTTGTGGTGAAATATGCTCTAAATATTCTGCTTTGTTTAATACACCTTCCCAAATTAAATCACTGAAAACATCCAACTCCATTTCTGCAAGTTCTGGCTTATTTGTTTTTAAATTGGTCCATTCTTCGTGTGTTATAGATTGTGTTGCCAAAAAGTTAATAAACTCTTGGTGAAGTTCTTCAAATTGTTCTTTTGTAAATCTGCTATACTTCATTTGGTATTTGATTCAAATTTTATAAGATCCCGACCTCCGTCGGGATTAGTTCAACTAAAAACTATCATGGCGTCTATCAGACTTATAAAAGTTTAGTTTCACTAAAAAAAATGCGCCCCTTTATTAGGAGCGCAAATTTAAGAATATATCTGTTATTTTCTTAGAAAATATAACGCAATCCTACTTGTGCCTGCCATCTGGAAGCTAAACTAGAATCGAAACCAAAGGTGCTCATTTGATTTCCATTAAATGAATAGGTTGGTACTCCAGAACCATCAACACTCACTCCAATTGGCTGAACATTGTTTGGTTGCTGAATAACTCCCCAATCTGAGCTTAATAAGTTTCCAACATTCAAGATATCAACACTAAATTGAATGGTGTTGGTTTTATCTTCAGATATTTTTATGTTGTAATCTTGTAAGAACTTAATATCCCATCTTCCTCTCCAAGGTGCTAAAGCGCCATAACGTTCAGCATACTGCCCTCTTCTTCCATTTAAATAATCATCTTGTTGAATATAACTTTCTAAAGCTGAAGCATCACCTGCGTTTGCAAATTGCATGGAACCAATATCACTTGAAGTTGGGATATAAATTAGATCGTTCAATCCAGAACCATCACCGTTTATATCACCACCGTATGTATAGTTAAAACGTCCACCTTGAGCGTACTCAAAAAATGTGGATAAGGTGGTTGACCATTTATCATTTCCGTAGTTCCATTTCTTACTTGCAACACCAATAATACGATGTGTATCTCCATATTTTGAAAATGCCAGAACATCATCATTAACATTTCCTAATGCTGGATTAAACGCAAATGCATCACCAGTAATTTCTGCTTCAATAGAGTTTACATCTTTAGAATTTAAATAACTATAAGCAAGCATTGTATATAAGCCATTTTCATAAGTTTTTTGTGCTTTAACTGATGCATTCCAAATTCGACCTTTGTCAGAATTTGAAAATACATAGGCATTATTTGTTAAATCAGAAGACTGATAAATTGGTCTATTATCAACACCTTGTAATGTTCCTGAAGGTTCAGATAAACCCCAGTTTTGTACATGAGCTCCGTTAATATCTTTAGTATAAGATACATCGCCAGTTAAAATTAAGCCACTCTCAAATTTATAGTCTGTACCAATATTTGTTCTCCAAACTTGAGGATACTTGTAATCTGGGTCAACCATTTGATAAAAGAATACCTCTGGATTTGCTATTTGATTTCCTAACCATACGAAAGGGAAACGACCTGTAAATAAACCAGAGCCACCACGAAGTTGGAAGGTATCATCACCATTTACATCATAATTAAATCCTAAACGAGGTGAAATTAACCAGTCACTATTAGGCATTTCTGTATTATCAAAGAAAACCGTTTCTCCATTTCTAGGATTGGTATATGGAATCGATGGAACATAACAACAAGCTCTATCAATAACTTCTTGTGCTTTTTGAGCAGTGTCAAAAAATAAAGGTTTATCAAAACGCACACCATAAGTTAATTTAAATTTTTCTGATGCGTTCCACTCATCTTGTACATAAAACGAAAGTTGACCTACGTTAGTCTCTGCTAATGCCCATCCTCCAGCAACACCATCTCCATTTGCTTCTAGAGCATTATGTGCTGATGTTGCATCATTAAGCATCCCTTCTAGTCCACCCCCTGGACCTGAGTCGGCCAAGAAATCGGCTACACTTCCGTAAGATGGAAAAAATACACCTCTCGGACCATATACTCCTAAATTAAACGAGTTATCAAATTCAAATTTTTCAAACGACATTCCTATTGTGAAAGTATGATCACCTTGAAAAAAGTTTAAGTTATCTGTGAATTGAAAAACCTTTTGGTCTAACCTATTATTAATCGAAAATGGTTCATGTCCAGCTATAATATAGTTAGAACCGCCTTCTTGAATTGTAATTGTTGGTGCTGGAACAGATAACGGATTTCTAAAATCATCAAAATGCGTATATCCAACTTGTAATTTATTCGAAGAAGTTGCGGATAGTGTTGAATTTAATTCTAATTGAACCGATTGTAAGTTATTATTAATTTCATAACCTGTGTTTTCGAATTGTAACGTTGCAGCATTCGGCCCTCTAAATCCTAGAGCTGTTGGATGCGCTGGTTTTTCTTTTGAAGCATTTAAGAAATTATAAATGATTGCTAAACGGTTATTGTCATCAATATTCCAATCTAATTTAAAAATTCCTTTTTTAGATTTAGAAGCATAGGTAAATCCTTCATATGCCCCAGTATTATAACCTAAGGTAGCTAAGGCACTTTGAACAGCCATTAAATCAGATTCTGTAACTCTTGACTCATTAATTGATCCTGAACCTGTATTTGGCACCCAGCCATTAGTTCCTAAATCATCTCTTTCGTCACTTTCATAATTTGCAAAAAAGAATAATTTATTTTTCACAATTGGACCACCTATACTTATACCGTATTGAGTTTGATTTAAATCTGGTCTTGTAACTTCTTCACCTTTAATCTTATTTCCAGTCATAGATTCATTTCTAGTGAAGCCATAAACTGTTCCATGAAATTCGTTAGTACCACTTTTAGTAACTGCATTTACGGAAGCTCCTGTAAATCCTGATTGCGTAACATCGTAAGGTGCTGTAGAAACTTGAATTTGATCTATAGCATCTAATGATACTGGTTGTGCATCGGTTTGACCACCTGGTGTTGCCGCATCTAACCCAAATGGATTATTAAAAATAGCACCATCTAAAGAAAAGTTATTAAATTGATCGTTTCTACCACCAAAAGAATTTCCACTTGCGGTTGGTTCTAGTCTTGTAAAATCTGAAGCAGACCTAGAAATTGTTGGTAAACGTGTTAATTCTCTTCTACCAACACTCGTTTCAGCCCCAGTACGATCGCTTCCAAAGGTTCCCGTTCCACCAGTTCCTTGAATAACAACGGTTTCGAGAGTTTGACTATCTTCCACCATGATGATATCTATATTGTTTGTTTTTCCCAAAGTAAGATAGACATCGTTAAAACTTTGTTCTTGATAACCTACAAAACTTATAGTTATGGCGTATGGACCACCTACTCTTAAATTTAAAAGATTAAATCTACCATCTAAATTAGTTGCTCCTCCATATTTGGTTCCTGTTGGTGTATGAATGGCAACTACATTGGCTCCCATAAGAGGTGCTGAATTATCATCAAGAACTATTCCTTTGATGTTAGATGTTGTTACTTGCGATAATGCAGTAAACCCAAAAAACATTAGGATTACTAAAAGTGTAATTTTTTTCATTGGATTAATTATTTTGAGTTAGTCTTATTAATATGTTATGTAAACATAACGTTAATATAATCAAAAATAGCAAAAAAAAACCACTCGTAAGAGTGGCTTAAATTTATTTAAAATTTTATCAACTAAAAATTAATTAGCTTGAGCAATAACTTCAAAAGGGAAATCGAAAGTTACTTCGCGATGTAAACGTATAACAGCATTATACTGGCCTAAACGTTTTATGTTTCCACCGGTAATAGTAACAAACTTTTTATCAATTGAGTGTCCTTCTTTTTCAAAAGCTTCAACTAAATCTGATTTTGTTACAGAACCAAATAGTTTATCTCCTGCTGAAGCACCTTCAGTGGCTTTAGCAGTAATTTTAATATCTAATGCTTTTACAGCTTCTGCCATTTTATTTGCATCGTCAATTAATTTTTTGTCTTTAAAAGCTCTTTGCTTTAAGTTTTCTGCTAACACTTTCTTTGCAGAAATTGTAGCAAGAATTGCTTGTCCTTGAGGAATTAAAAAATTTCTACCATAACCGTTCTTAACTGTTACAACATCGTCTTTAAATCCTAAATTTTCAACGTCTTGTTTTAATATAAGTTCCATTGTTATCGGTATTTTATTTTAATAAATCAGCTACGTAAGGCATTAAAGCTAGGTGTCGTGCTCTTTTCACAGCTACTGCCACTTTTCTTTGATACTTTAATGATGTTCCTGTTAAACGTCTTGGCAAAATTTTACCTTGTTCGTTTATAAATCGCATTAAAAAATCTGGATCTTTATAATCAACATATTTGATTCCAGACTTTTGAAACATACAATATTTCTTAGCCTTGTTTGTATCGATATTAAGCGGAGTTAAATATCTAATTTCTCCGTCTTTTTTTCCTTTAGATTGTTGTTCTATTGTTGACATAATTAGGCTTTTTCTTTAAGTTTAACTCTTCTTCTCTCTGCCCATGAAATAGCATGTTTATCTAACGTTACCGTTAAATAACGCATAAAACGCTCGTCACGTCTAAACTCTACTTCTAATTGGTTAATTACATCACCAGGTACAGTGTACTCTAATAAGTGGTAGAATCCACTTTTTTTGTTTTGAATTGGATAAGCTAATTTTTTTAGCCCCCAATCTTCTTTTGATACCATCTTAGCGCCGTTAGAAACAAGAAAATCTTCGTATTTCTTTACTGTTTCCTTTATCTGGTCTTCAGATAAAACGGGATTTAAGATGAAAACAGTTTCGTAATGATTCATAAAAATCGTTTTTATTGTTAAAAATTGGGTGCAAAAATAATTAATATTTGTATATTACACAACTTATTACACTTCTTAATTCAACATAAAGTTAACTACACTTTAAATGTTAATATTATGTTAAAATTCACGTTTCATCGATGTTTTTTGGTTTTTAGCCGAATTTTTTGTACTATTGTCGATATCTTAACCGAAATAATATAAAATGTTATGACTTTAAATTGTGTAGTAGTAGACGATTCAGCAATACAACGTCTCTCTATCGTTAAGCTTGTAGAGAATCACCCCTCTCTCAACTTAATTGCAGAGTACAGTAGTGCTTTAGAAACTAAAAATGGTTTAAATACGCATCAAGTTGACTTAATCTTTTTAGACATTGAAATACCAGCGCCGACTTCAAGATTCTCATCCGGAAAGATCATCGCTCCAATGCCGCAGTCGAGCCACGGGTTAATCTTGTCTCGTTCAGCCGCGTTTGCACCCGGCGTTCCTGTCGTGACAGTCAGAACAACAGCCAGTGCCACCGTGTAGAGATTGAATTTCATTATTATCCTCCCTGCTTCCATATTTGGACGTGAGCATGCATTTTCCATAACTTCTCTATGCAGGTCAATTCAGTACCAATCGTAGGATAGAGCAGTTCCCCGACC
>NZ_JABDMV010000058.1 GCF_013001275.1 Flaviramulus sp. | reverse complement strand
GGCGAAAGCTCACTGTTTTTAGTGAATTCAAGAGAGTCAAAACTTATTGATGCCAAACTAAAAGGTATATTTTTAGAATACGATTATTTTAATACAAAAGCAAAATTGTTTAATGAATTAGCCATTTCAGATATTGATATAAATTAATTTAAATAACTAAAGTCTCTTTTTCTAAATGCCCTTAAATCTTAAATGTCATAACCGGTAAAGTAGCGTGATTTGCAACATCTTCTCCTATACTACCAGAAAAAAAGTGAGCCAACCCTTTTTTACCATGAGTTGGTATGGCAATAATGTCAGCTCCAATTTTTAGCGAAAAGTTCAAAATACCATCTTCAACCGTGTAGTCAGAAACATAATGCACATCGTTTAATTTATCTAAATTACGATCTGCTTTGGTAAAAAAGTTAACCACTTTCTTTTCTATTTCCATGGAACTTCTAAAACGTTCATTAGGTAAATTAACATAAACGAAATACATTTTCGTATTTGTTTTATCAAACATTTTTGATGCATTTAGGTATGGCTTTATAGATTCCTCCGAAAAATCACTCGCAAAAACAACCGTTTCGAAATTTATATCAGTTTCCTTATTTTTTACAACTAAAACGGGGATATCAGAATTTCGAACAACACGTTCTGTGTTGGAACCCACAAAATACTCCTTAAAACCATTTGTGCCATGAGACCCCATTACTATAAGGTCGACATGGTGTTTTTTAGCGACATCATCAATCTCACTAAACACCTTAAAATGTTTAATTATTGGAGTTGTTTTCACACCTTCTAAATAGTCTTTATTTAAAAATTCATTAAACTTTTTTTCTGATAATTGAATGAAAAAATTTGCTTTTTGGTATTGAAGTCCTTCAGATGCAGTAAGCATTAAATCGGACATTTCTAACATATGTAATGCCAATACCTCAGCATTATATTTTTTGGCCAATTTTGCCGCCGTTTTTAATGCATATTCTGAGTGATATGAAAAATCTATTGGAACTATAATTTTTTTCATGATTCGTTTTTTTATTAAATATCTGTTCAAAACATAGTGCTTTTCAGCTTAATTGATTTTATAATTTAATTTAATGTGCCTTCTAATGTTTATGCAACAAAATTAAAAATAATGGTCTTCTTAAAATATGATATATGTCATACAGAATATTTGCAAATTGTTAGTTAAACCCTTAACTTTCGAATAAATAAAAAACAACAAAACATGAGACAATTAAGTTATTTAGCCATCGCATTAACCATATGTGTAGCTTCTTGTAAAAACGATAAAAAAGAAACCAAAACTGTTGAGGAAGAAATAGTCGAAACAGAAGTTATTGCAATCAACAAAGTAACTGTTGCGTTAAATGCAAAAAGCGGAAGCAATGTGAGCGGTACTGTTGAATTCACTGAAGAAGACGGAAATGTATCTATGAAAGCAACTTTAACCGGTTTAGAACCTGGCGAGCACGCCATACATATTCATGACTCTTCTGATTGCTCTGCCACCGATGGATCTTCGGCAGGAGGCCACTGGAATCCCACGGCACAACCACATGGAAAATGGGGTGATGAAACAGGTTTTCATAAAGGAGATATTGGAAATTTCACAGCAGATGAAAATGGTAATGCCACGGTAAACTTTTTAACAGATGCATGGTGTATTGGATGTGATGATGATACCAAAAACATTATTGGCAAAGGTGTTATTGTACATGCTGGAATAGATGATTTTGTTTCGCAGCCTTCTGGTGCCGCTGGCGCTAGAATTAGTTGCGCAGGTATTATTGAATAATCATTATTTTTAAATTCGATTTTTAAAAGCCACATTTTTTGTGGCTTTTATGGTTTTATTCGTTATTTTAGAAAACTCAATTTTTTTTAATGCAGTTAGATTCTCTAGTAGAAAAATTTAAACAGAAAGACGAAAAAGCTTTCGAATCATTATACAATATGTATCGTGATAGCATGCAGGGCGTCATTTTTAATATTGTACGCGATAATGATATTGCAAAAGAAGTGATGCAAGATGTTTTTATTAAAGCTTGGCATAAGGCCGATTCCTACTCGAGTGAAAAAGGACGTTTTTTTACATGGCTTTTAAACATAGCGAGAAATGCTGCCATTGATAAAACACGCTCTAAAGCGTTTAAAAAGTCAAAACAAAACCTCAACTCCGATTTTTTCGTAGATATACTTGAAAGCAGTGAAAGTTTGGATAATTCCACCAACGCTATTGGCATGAAAAAGTTTGTAGAAAAACTTGCCGACAAATGTAAAGCGGTTATTGACCTGTTATACTTTAAAGGTTATACACAGGTTGAAGCTTCAGAAACATTAAAAATGCCCATAGGAACTATTAAAACTAGAAACAGAAATTGTATTAACGAATTAAGAAATTTGGTATTAAATTAAATGGATATTAAAGCCTACATAGAATCTGGTATATTAGAGCTATACGTTGCTGGGGCACTTTCTGAAAAAGAAAATAAGGAAGTGTTCGATTTAATGCTGCAGTATCCTGAAATAAAAAAAGAAATTATTGAGATTGAATCTGCTCTAGTAAAATTAACGGCGGCCGTATGTCAAAAAACAAATAAAGCAAGTACATTTCAAGCTATTAAATCTAAATTAAGTCAGAGCAATACTGATACTAAAGTAATTTCAATAGTAAAACCTAAATACAACTGGTTAACTTATACGGGTTGGGCAGCATCAGTTATTTTAGCTGTAGGGTTATTATGGACGACAAATCAGAATAATGCCTTAAAATCAGATATTCAAGTTGCAGAAACGCAACAAGAACTATTAGAAATACAAATCGAGAAATCTAAAAATAACTTGTACGAAGCTAATACTTTAATAACTGTTTTGCGTGATGATAATATTACTCAAGTTCCATTAGCAGGACAAGGAAATTTTGCCACTACTTATGCAAAAGTATATTGGGATAGAAACGCCAACCGTATATTTCTAGATGCACAAGGATTACCAGCTCCACCACCAGGGAAGGTTTACCAGGTATGGTCGTTAAAATTAAGTCCGTTAACTCCAACCAGTTTGGGCACTATCGACAGTTTTACTACCGACGAAAACAAGATTTTTGAAATTAATAACCCAAATGAAAGTGAAGCTTTTGGTATCACTTTAGAGCCCGCCGGTGGAAGTGAGACACCAACTATGGAGCAATTGTATACTTTGGGTGTTGTAAGTACAACTTAGATTAATATCTCTTGTTATCTTTAAATTATTAATAGTTATTAGCTAAATTAGATGTCATACTTGTAAATTAGGTACAATGACAACTACTACCAGTCAAGATCCAAAGGTCTTACCAGTAAAAAGAATAGTTTATATGCTGTTATTACTTTCTGTTATAACATTTTTGACTGGCTTTTTACAAGACACTCAGTTTGGTTTCGTTATTTACATTTTCTATTTTATTTTATTTATTGTTGGAGTTAAGCTGATTTTTAAGACTCTCAAATTAAAAGTAACTGGAGTATTAAAGCTGTTTTTCCTTCTCACCGGAATTTCTTCAACTTTGTATTTTTTGTTTTTCGTTATTGCAGTTATAAGAAGCATTATATCTCGCACTGCAATAATTTACATTCTTTCAGAATTAGAGGGAATATTCTATTTAGCTTCACTTGCGTTCATAATTGGAGCACTGGGAAGCTTATTGTTAATTAAAAGGGCTAGTAAACCATGACTACATTCAAAAATAAAGACGGAATAGTGGGTATAAATGGTTGGTTATTGGTTTATTTGTTAAGCTCTATTCCTTTAATTGTATTCTATTCAGGAGCATTTTCAGGATGGGTTTTAGATTATCCGCTTTGGTTAGTCATTCCAATTTTAATAACACTTGCCATTCCACTGGTACTTATTATATTAAAATCTAATCAAGCTCCTAAATGGAACATCATTGAATTATGGGTTATTGCCGTATTACTGCCTTTACGCATTATTACAGGAATATTAACGGGTGATATGGGAAGAGTAGAAGAATTTATTATACCATTGGTATTAATAGTTTTGTTTCCCATTTTTTGGGCGATAATTTGGACGAAGTATTTCAAAAATTCGGTGCGTGTAAGAAACACATTTAAAATTAGCTAATAGATAAAACTTAGAAAAAGGAAAGGAAATATATTCTTCCCAAAAAAAATTCTTTTAAATAAATATTTAACTAACAATATGAAAAACTCAAAAAATGAAAATATTTTTAATATTAATAACATTTGTACTAATTCAAACAACAATGACACTATTCAATTTTAATACCACGGCCGATATTACAAATTGGAAAATAGTAGATGATGTGGTAATGGGAGGCCGTTCCAGTGGGTTATTTAATTTAAACAAAGAAGGGCATGGTGTTTTTGAAGGCCGTGTATCTTTAGAAAATAATGGCGGTTTTTCGATGGTGCAATACACCTTTGACTCTAAAAAAGTTGATAATTTCTCAAAATTTCATATCAAATTAAAAGGTGATGGTAAAGCGTATCAATTTAGAGTTAAAACAAGCAACAATGATTATTATTCGTATGTTTTCTCGTTTGAAACAAATAAAGAGTGGGAAACTATAGAGATTCCATTCAACAATATGTATCCAGCTTTTCGTGGCAGGAAATTAGATGCTGAAAACTACCCTGGTAAAAAAATAGAGATGATTGCATTTTTAATAGGAAATAAAAAAGCGGAATCGTTTAAATTAGAAATTGAAAGTATTAATTTAAAATAATTTGTAAAATAAATAGCGCTTTATAAATTGTGAATTATCTATTCTATTTCTTGATGTTTAGAGTAGGTTTTCCATTTGTCAATACATTGTTGCATATCGTCAGGAATCGGGCTTTCAAATTGCATAAACTTACCAGTTTTAGGATGTTTAAAACCTAAAGTTTTGGCATGTAATGCTTGCCTCGGTAACACTTTAAAACAGTTGTCTACAAACTGTTTATACTTAGTAAATGTTGTGCCTTTTAAAATCTTATCGCCGCCATATCGTTCATCATTAAAAAGAGTGTGACCAATATGTTTCATATGCACACGTATTTGGTGTGTACGTCCGGTTTCTAATTTACAAGAAACTAAAGTAACATATCCCAACCGTTCTAAAACTTTGTAATGTGTTACCGCAGGTTTACCTTTATCAGCGTCATCATCTAAAAAAACCGTATTCTGTAATCTGTTTTTGGGATGACGACCAATATTTCCTTCAACGGTGCCTTCTTCTTCATCTATGTTCCCCCAAACTATCGCTATATACTCACGTTCACTGGTTTTCTCCGCAAACTGCAATGATAAATGCGCCATAGCTTGCTCAGTTTTCGCAACTACCAAAAGCCCGCTAGTATCTTTGTCAATTCTATGCACTAATCCCGGGCGTTCGCTGGAATTATTTGGTAAATTATCAAATCGATAAATCAAAGCGTTAATTAAAGTGCCTGAATAATTTCCATGCCCTGGATGCACCACCATTCCTGGCGGTTTGTTAACAACTAAAAGCGTGTCGTCTTCATATATTACGTCAATATCTATATCCTCTCCCACCAACAAATTTTCATGTGGCGGATGCGTAAATAAGACACGAATAGTATCGTTGGGTTTTACTTTATAATTAGATTTTACTGGTGTTCCGTTTACAAAAATACTTCCGTTTTTTGCTGAGGCCTGAATTTTATTTCGGGTGGCATTCTCAACAAAATTCATCAAATATTTATCAATTCGAAGTGGTGTTTGGCCCTTATCTACTGTAAAAGCATAATGTTCATATAAATCATTATCCTCTTCTGCTTCTTCTGGCAATTGTGGAGTGTAATCTTCCATATTAAGGCCTGTTACCATTACCTAATACCAAGTCTATTACTGAAGTTTTTGGTAATTCATCACCAGACTCAATGGTTTTTCCTTTATGAGATAATTTTAAAACCATGTCTTTGGCTATATTATCAGTATAAGTAATTTTCCCTACTTTAAATCCTATGGCCTCTAAGGTTGGTTTTACTTGTCGGTATGTTTTATCTATTAAACCTGTTGGAACTTCAATTTTTCTGTAGCCAGATGGATTTAATGTAATATATATTTTTCTATCTTCTTTAACTTTTGCACCCGCCAATGGTTCCTGCTCAATTACCGAAAATTTAGGATAATCGGGATTATAATTGGCAGAGTCTTGAATCTGCATCACTAAATTATGTTCATCCAATTCTATTTTAGCTACATTTATAGATTTACCTTTCAAATCCGGTACTGTTTCAAAATCGCCATGATTAGTTGTTATATTCAGCCATTTTAATAAAATAAAACAAAACACAACTAAGGCCACCACAGCTAATAAAAGTTGCTTAAAAAAAATTTTACTTGTAAGGAATTTAGCGATACTCATTTATGTTATTTTCGATAACGCAAATATATAAAAACAGAACTGTTTTTTCTTTTGCAATTTATATGATATTTTAGCTTAACTTAATATAGTTACGTTTTATTGTTTGTTTTAGACTGATAATTAATTAATCCATTTTGAATGAAAAAAAATATTGCCATTATAATGGGAGGTTATTCTAGCGAATACGAAATCTCATTAAAAAGCGGAAATGTGGTTTATGAAACTCTCGATACTTCTAAATACAGGGCATTTCGAATACATATTTTTAAAGACAAATGGGTATATCTAGACCAAAAAAATAATGAGTTTACTATTGATAAAAATGATTTTTCGGTTAAAGTTAATGATGAAAAAATCCATTTTGATTGTGTATTTAATGCCATACACGGGTCGCCTGGAGAAGACGGATTTATGCAAGGTTATTTTAAACTATTAAAAATGCCGCATACAAGTTGTGGCATGTATCAAGCAGCTTTAACATTTAATAAGCGAGATTGTTTAAGCGTATTAAAACCGTATGGAATAAAAACGGCTGAATCGTATTATTTAAACTTAGGCGATATTATTAATGAGTCTGATATTGTTGCAAAAGTAGGTTTACCTTGCTTTGTAAAAGCCAACAAAGCTGGTAGCAGTTTTGGTGTTACTAAAGTACATAAGCAACAAGATTTAAAAGAGGCCATCAACATCGCCTTTAAAGAAGATGATGAAATTATAATTGAGTCATTTTTAGATGGTATAGAAGTTTCTGTTGGTGTAATTACTTATAAAGGAAAAACTAAAGTACTGCCAATTACTGAAATTGTTAGTGAGAACGACTTTTTTGACTACGAAGCAAAATACCTGGGGAAATCTCAGGAAATAACCCCAGCACGAATTACAAAAGATCAAGAAAAACAGATTAATAATGTTGCAAAAAAGATATATAACGTATTAAAAATGGAAGGTTTTAGCCGAAGCGAATTTATATTTAAAAATGGCGAGCCACATTTGCTAGAAATGAATACAGTCCCCGGATTAACTCGAGAAAGTATTTTACCTCAACAAGCGGCAGCAGCGGGAATAAGTTTAAGAGACTTATTTGACAATGCCATTCAAGAAGCATTGAAATAAATATTGTATTTTTAATTTATGAAACGAGCCATATTCCCTGGATCTTTTGATCCTTTAACCTTAGGACACTTCGACATTATAACTCGTGGTGTTACTCTTTTTGATGAAATTATTGTGGCCATTGGAATTAACGCTGATAAAAAATATATGTTTTCCCTTAAAGAGCGTAAAGGTTTTATTGAAAAAGCCTTTGCTAATGAACCTAAAGTAAAGGTTATGACATACGAAGGATTAACGGTAGATTTTTGTAAAGAAGTTGATGCTGAATTTATTTTACGCGGACTTAGAAATCCTGCCGATTTTGAGTTTGAAAAAGCCATTGCACATACCAACAGACATTTATCTACAATTGAAACTGTTTTTCTATTAACCGCAGCAAGCACTTCATATATTGCTTCTTCTATTGTACGCGATGTAATTAGAAATAATGGTGACTATACCAAATTAGTACCAGATAGCGTTAGGGTTAAATAGCCTATTTACCAGTTTGTTTTTTGCGTTAGGGATTGCAGTGAAAATCCTTTTGCTTTTTCTGCAAAAGATTGCAATGAAAAGCCCGACCCTTGTGGTAACGCCCAAATTATTTAACTAAAATTTATATTCTGAAAGCCCTTTAGTAAACGCTTCTGGGTTTTCAACCAAATGGTATCGTGGGTCATCGATATCCTCCACAATTACTTCTCTAAATTTTGGACTAGCTTTATAAAGTAATATTTTACAATCTTCGCTTAAATGTTTCAGCTTTATAGATTTGCCTTCTGCTTCATACTTATTTACCAAATTAAAAATAGCTTCCAAAGCTGAATGATCGCTTATTCGCGATTCAACAAAATCGATTTCAACGTTATCTGGATCGTTTTTTACATCAAACTTATCATTAAACGCTAAAATAGATCCAAAAAATAAAGGGCCCCAAATTTCGTATACTTTGGTACCGTCCTCCCTCAGGCGTTTACGAGCACGAATACGTTTTGCATTTTCCCAAGAAAAAACTAATGCACTTATAATCACACCTGCAATTACGGCTATAGCTAAATCGAAAATTACAGTTAATGCCGAAACAGATACCAAAACAATCACATCACTTACGGGAATTTTATTTAAAATACGGAAACTACTCCAAGCGAATGTCCCAATAACTACCATAAACATAACACCAACTAAGGCAGCAATAGGAACTTGTTCTATAAGCCCTGATGCAAAAAGTATAAACACTAGTAATAAAACTGCTGCAACTATACCTGACAATCGTCCGCGGCCTCCACCTTTTATATTGATTAAAGATTGACCTATCATAGCGCAACCTCCCATTCCACCAAACAGTCCTGTAACAATATTAGCGCCACCTTGAGCCATACATTCTTTATTAGTATTCCCTCTTGTTTCTGTTAATTCATCAATTAAGTTTAGGGTCATTAAAGATTCAATTAAGCCTATAGCTGCAAGTATTAAAGCGTAGGGCCCTATAAATTTTAAGGTTTGCCAATTAAAAGGTACTTTACTAAATATATCGGTTTGAAACTGTGGCAATCCTCCTTTTAAGCCTTCACCGCCACCATCTCTTATAAAACTTCCTACGGTTGCAACATCTAAATTTCCAAATATTACGATAGCTGAAACTATTAAAATAGCAATTAGAGCCTCAGGTAGTTTTTTTGTGATTTTTGGCAACCCGAACATAATGGCCATAGTTAAAACAACAAGACCTAACATAATCCATAATTGAAAGCCTGAAAACCAATCGCCACTAGCATCTTTAAACATGCCTAATTGTGATAAAAATATAACGATGGCTAATCCGTTTACAAACCCCATCATAACTGGATGTGGTATTAACCTAACAAATTTTCCTAGCTTTAAAATACCTGCCAACATTTGTATAATACCCATCAGAATAACTGTGGCAAATAAGTAATACAAACCTAATTGTTCGCCTTCCGCTCCCATGGCGTTTCCGTCGGCAACAAGACTTACCATAACAACTGCTAATGCCCCAGTGGCACCGCTTATCATCCCAGGCCGACCGCCAAAAATAGAGGTAATCAAACCTATCATAAAAGCTGCATACAACCCAACTAAAGGGTCTACTCCTGCTACAAACGCAAATGCAACAGCTTCAGGTACAAGTGCTAATGCAACAGTAATTCCACTTAAAATGTCGTTTTTGGCATTAGCTGCTCGCTTTCTAATAAATTCGGTCATAATTCTTGATTTGAAAATGCAAATTTACGTTTATATTATTGGCACACAAGCGAAGATTTACAAATTACTAGGTTGATAAACTAAAACGTTTGAAAAAAGAATTATATTAATTGATGTTTTTAATAGCAGCACTAATAATCGATTATAAATTTATTAACAATGAAATTAAAAAAAGTTGCAATTTCAGATATTAATGATTTAAAAAATGTCTGTGTCGCTTCATATTCCAAAAATTATCATGATCATTGGGATGGTGATGGATTAGACTGGTATTTAGATAGAGAATTTAGTATAGACAGGCTTTCCACAGATTTGAAAGATAAAAATATTGATTACTATATGATCGAATACAAATTAATTAAGGTTGGATTTATTAAAATCAATAATAAAGCCAGATCCGGAATTAAAAATAGTATAGAATTAGAGAAAATATACTTACTTCCAGAATTTAAAGGATTAGGAATTGGGAAACTAGCTTTAAATGAAATCATTATAAAAGCTACAAAGCGTGGAATAAATAGTATTTTTTTAGATGTTATTGATACAAACCAGAATGCAATAACTTTTTATAATAAACTTGGTTTCGTATGCCAAGGTAAAACTAGTTTAGAACTACCTAAATTTAAAGTAGAACTGAAAGGAATGTATATTATGAAAAAAGAATTAAAGTAACAGTTTAATATTAGCATACGAATTTTTAAGGGCATCATTAATTTGAACGCCATTTAGCCATTCCACATGTGTAATTCCTTCATCAATTTGTGCATATAAATTCCCTTTAAAACTAGTCTTCATTTCAAACCAATAAGTGATTTTTATTTTATAACGTCCATTTCGCTTAAATATATGATATGTAGTCTCTAATGGTTTTGTGATTTCCAATCCGGCAACACCAGTCTCTTCGGCAACTTCTCTTAAAGCTGTTTGTTCAATTGTTTCTTTACCTTCAACTTTACCTTTTGGTAAATCCCATTTATCATTTCTATAAATAAATAATATGTCACCTTCGTCATTATATACCTTACCACCTCCCGCGATGACATTAGGTAGTTTTTTTAAAAATTTTTTTAAAAGTTTATCTTTATTTTTATGTATAAGCCTTATTTCACTTAAAGATGTTCTATTTAGCTTTCTAACAACTTTAGCCATATTTACCGTTTTTAGTAAATAATTCTTAAAGTTAGTTTCTTTCTCAACTTTAGTAGTTAATATTATTGGCTTATCGCCAACAAAAACTTTATACATAAGTGTAATTATAAATTTATATGGTAAAAATATCATTTTTAGTCAAATCCTTGACATTGTTGAAAAAAATATTTTTATTAGACGATTAAGCATTCTGTAAAACTAAATTTATACGTAATTTTGCCCACATGATTTTTAACAAAGATACCGCCAAAACAACTGCAGAAGTTTTATTACAAATAAATGCGATAAAACTAAATCCTAAAGATCCATTTACATGGGCTTCAGGATGGAAATCTCCAATTTATTGTGATAACCGAATAGTATTATCGTACCCTCAAATTAGAACATTCGTTCGTGAAACTATGGGTAAACATATTGAAAAGCAATATGGAAAACCTGATGTTATAGCCGGTGTTGCTACAGGGGCCATTGGAATTGGAGTTTTGGTTGCAGAATATTTAGGACTACCTTTTATTTATGTAAGACCAGATGCCAAAGGCCATGGACGAAAAAACCAAATAGAAGGATTTATTGAAAGCGGCCAAAATGTAGTGGTTGTTGAAGATTTAATAAGCACTGGAAAAAGTAGTTTAAATGCTGTTAAAGCTTTAAAAAAAGCTGGTGTTACTGTAAAAGGTATGGTTGCCATTTTTACCTATGGGTTTGATATTGCAACTAAAAACTTCGAAAAAGAAAATGTTACTTTGCATACATTGAGCAGCTACGAAAATTTATTAGAAGAAGCTTTAGAAACTAATTATATTTCAGAAAAAGAATTATTAACCTTATCAGAATGGAATACCAATCCGAGTGAATGGAACGCTAGTTGATATTAACATTAAAACTCAGTTAAAATTATGAAATTAGAATCGCCAAAAATTAATGTTAGCAAATCTTCCGATGATGTGTTTAATTTTTTATCAGAAGTTAAGAATTTTGAATCTTTAATGCCAGAAAACATTAGTAAATTCGAAGTGATAAGTGATGATAAGTTTTTATTTGCACTAAAAGGAATGCCAGAAATCATTCTTAAAAAGAAAGAAGAAATTCCACCAAATAAAATTGTTTTTGGAGCTGCCGGTGGCAAAATAGATTTTTCACTTATTTGCAATATTATTCAAATAGATCCTACAGAAAGTGAAGTTCGGCTAGATTTTACGGGCGATTTCAACCCTATGATGTCTATGATGATAAAAAGTCCTATCAAAAAATTTATTGAAACTCTGGCAACTAGCATACCAAAAGCTATTTAGTACAATAACGTAATTTCTTTTAAGTCAAATTCTCTTTTAACCTCGTCTTCGAGCAATACATTGAGATTACCAGATTCGGTGACACCTTTTATAAACCCCGGAAAAATAAAACCTCCCGCATCTCTAAAAGTTGAAGGTTTATCTTTTCTAAAAAGATGCCTTTCGTATTCATCTTTTAAAGTTTTATATTTTCTAGCTTTTAATAATTTAAAATAATCTTTCAAATTATTAATAATTACATTTAGGACTTCATCTAAATCATAAATTTTACCAGAAATCATTTTTAATGATGCCGCATTGGGTAAGTTTTTAAATTCGGATTGATTTACATTTAATCCGATTCCAATTATAGTCCCCTTTATTTCGTTTTGTTTTATGACATTTTCAATCAAAATACCGCAAACTTTTTTCTCTTCTGACAAAATGTCGTTAGGCCATTTTACACTTAATCGAGAAATAAAATAAAACTGTAAAGTCTTAAATATAGCCAAAGATGTCGCAATACTTATATAAAAAGTATGCTCTAATTTAAATTCGGACATATCTATAAAGACACTACAAGTAAGGTTCTTTGCTGATTGTGAGCTCCAAACGGCACCCATCTGCCCCTTACCATTTAATTGTTTTTCTGCAATAACAGTAGTAAAGTTTTCAATTGATTCATTGGCACTTAGTCTGCGTAAGTAGCTATTTGTCGAATCGGTGGCATTAAGTTTGATTAAATGCATATTAAAGTTATTACTATACTTGAAAATCTTATGATTATTTTAAAGTATAAAGAACTAAAAAAATAATAACTTTGCACAAATTAATTAAAATTAATGACCATAGAAAAAATAAGCGCAGACGAACTGATATCTGTTATACTAAGTGGTATTGAAGATGTAAAAGGTAAAGAAATAAATTTATTAGATTTAAGAGAAATTGATAACACGGTTTGTGATTACTTTATAATTTGCGAGGGTACTTCAAACACACAAGTAAACGCTATAGTTAATTCCATACAGAAAAAAGTAAGCAAAGAACTAAAGGATAACCCTTGGCACACAGAAGGTGCAGATAATGCAGAGTGGGTCTTAATTGATTATGTAAATGTTGTAGTACACGTTTTTCAAAAACATATTAGAGAATACTACGATATAGAAAGTCTATGGGGCGATGCAAAAACAACAGTTATTGAAACAAGTTACTAAAAAGATCAAATGGCAAACGAAAAGAAAAATATAAAAGATAAAAAACCAAAATTTAGTCCGTATTGGGTTTACGGCATATTAATCGCTTTATTTTTAGGCTTCCAATTATTTAGTAGTGGAGGTTATCAAGAAGGAAACGCAACAACCCCAGCAGATTTTTTTAACTTTCTAGAAGCGGGTGATGTTGAAAGAGTTGATATAATAAAAAACACAAGAGTTGCAAAAGTTTATTTAACTAAAGATGCTGAAGCTAAAGAGGTTCATAGACAGTCGAAGCCTCAATCATTTATACCTTCTGCAACTAAATTACCAAACTACAAGTTTGAATTTGGTGATCTTCAGAACTTTGAAAACGAATTAAACGAAGCTACTAAGGATTTGAGTACTAAACCCATTGTGAAATTTGATACTGAAACTAATGATTGGGGAAATTTACTTATGGGTATTCTTCCTTTTATATTGCTTATTGGTGTTTGGATTTTTATCATGCGTCGTATGTCTGGTGGTGCTGGAGGAGGTGCTGGAGGTCAAATTTTTAATATTGGAAAATCAAAAGCCAAACTATTTGATCAAAATACTGAAGTAAAAACAACTTTTAAAGATGTTGCAGGATTAGAAGGTGCTAAGGAAGAAGTACAAGAAATAGTAGATTTTCTAAAATACCCTGAAAAATACACATCTCTTGGTGGTAAAATACCTAAAGGGGCATTATTAGTAGGACCTCCAGGAACAGGAAAAACGTTACTTGCAAGAGCTGTAGCTGGTGAAGCAAAAGTTCCTTTCTTTTCTTTATCAGGTTCAGATTTTGTAGAAATGTTTGTTGGTGTTGGTGCATCTCGTGTTAGGGATTTATTTAAGCAAGCCAAAGAAAAATCGCCATCAATTATTTTTATTGATGAAATTGACGCCATTGGTAGAGCAAGAGGTAAAAACGCTATGTCTGGAAGTAATGATGAGCGAGAAAACACTCTTAATCAACTACTAACTGAGATGGACGGTTTTGGTACAAATACTAATGTAATTGTTATTGCGGCTACTAATAGAGCTGACATTTTAGATAAAGCCTTAATGCGTGCGGGACGTTTTGATAGACAGATTTTTGTTGATTTACCAGATGTGCGTGAACGTAAGGAAATTTTTGAAGTACATTTAAGACCTCTTAAAAAAGCAAAAGATTTAGATCTGGACTTCCTATCTAAACAAACTCCAGGATTCTCTGGTGCCGATATTGCTAATGTTTGTAATGAAGCGGCCTTAATTGCTGCTCGTAATGGTAAAAAAGCGGTTGATAAACAAGACTTCCTTGACGCAGTAGATAGAATTATTGGCGGACTGGAAAAGAAAAATAAAATAATAACCCCTAGTGAGAAAAAAGCGGTTGCTTTCCATGAAGCCGGTCATGCAACAGTAAGTTGGATGTTAGAACATGCTGCACCATTAGTAAAAGTAACTATTGTGCCACGTGGACGCTCATTGGGAGCGGCTTGGTATTTACCAGAAGAACGATTAATTGTACGTCCAGAGCAAATGCTAGATGAAATGTGTGCCGCACTTGGAGGGCGAGCTGCAGAAAAAGTAATTTTTGATAAAATTTCTACAGGTGCTCTTAGTGATTTAGAAAAAGTAACTAAACAAGCGAGAGCAATGGTCACTATTTACGGGCTTAGTGATAAAATTGGAAATTTAACTTATTACGATTCGTCGGGCCAAAGTGAATATGGTTTTACTAAGCCTTATAGCGAGCAGACCGCAGAATTAATTGATAAAGAAATTTCGAATATAATCGAAGAGCAATACAAGCGCGCCATTAAGCTTCTTGAAGCCAATAAAGATAAACTTACAGAACTTGCAGAAGTGCTTCTAGAGAAAGAAGTAATTTTCAAGGATAATCTCGAGAAAATATTTGGTAAACGTCCTTTTGAAAAAGAAGAGGAAGTAAATAGGATAGAAAAAGAAATTAAGGACTAGAATAATTCCAGTTTTTGTTAAGCTTTTAGTAAAAATCTTAAATTAGCTGTAAGGTTAATTTAAGATTTTTTATATTTGATAAACCTCAATAAAAACAAGGTTAATAGCGAAGCACTAAATGAGTCTTTTTAGAAAAATTTTTGGTTCCAAATCTAGACGCTCGGGAGAGGAATTAAAATCTAGCGATAGAGGTAAGTACATGCCTGAATTTAAATTGCCTATAGACGAAAGGTTTACAATAAACTTTAAAGCTAACGGTGGTAAGTTCTTATATTGTGAAAATTTAAATGAAATTTATCAGAATCTAGAAAATATCGTTGCTGAGAATAATTGGGAAGGTAAAAAAGTGTTGCTGCTTGATGATAACCTAAAAAGTAAGTTTGAAAAAACTAATTTAAAATCTACTAAAAAAATTAGCGATTCTACTTTTTTCCTAACAACTTGCGAGAATTTAATAGCAAATGATGGCTCGTTACTTATCTCTTCGAAACAAATTTTTGAGAAAAAACTACAGGAATTACCTCTAAATTTTATTGTATTCGCTACAACAAGTCAAATTGTTGAGAACATAGGCGAAGGTTTACGTGGAATAAAATCAAAAAACAGACAAAAAATACCCACTAATATTACTACGATAAAACATTTTAAATCAGGTGACGAAAAAGATTTTCTGAGTTATGGCAGCAGTGCTAAAAATCTTTACTTACTACTTTTAGAAGATTTATAGAATGAAAGAAATTCATGTACGTTTACTTTCAGGATTGCTTTATGTAGGACTATTAATACTCTGCTTACATTATAAACACTTATTAATTATACTCTTTTTAATTTTTGGTGTAATATGTATGGGCGAATTTAAAAAACTTATACAACTTAAAAGTAAGATCCCATACTTCGTATTTATAGCTTTATATGCTATTTTCGGGTATTGGCAAGCGGTTTTAAAAACCGATACCGGGTTAAATGAAGCTACGCAAATATTAATGGTGCTCGCCATTTTTGTAGAATTGTTTTTAATTAAGGATTTGTTCTCAGAAAAAACCATTCCTCTTTTTTCAAGTAAACGATTTATTCTTACTACTTTTTATCTTTCTAGCGCTTTTGTGTTTTTAATTTTAATAGCGAATTATCACAAAAATTATAACCCAAATATTTTATTAGGATCCTTTATTTTAGTTTGGGTAAACGACTCTTTTGCCTATTTAATTGGTAAAAATTTTGGTAAGCAAAAACTTTTCGAAAAAATTTCACCTAAAAAAACGGTAGAAGGTTTTCTTGGTGGCCTGTTTTTTTCGTGTGTAGCAAGCTATTTTATTGCTACCTTTACGCATACATTAGATTTTACAAGTTGGCTAATATTAAGCATCATAATAAGTGTATTCGGTACTTTAGGTGATTTAATCGAATCTAAATTTAAAAGACAAGCAAACGTAAAAGATAGTGGTATAATAATGCCTGGTCATGGTGGTTTACTTGACCGATTAGATAGTATAATTTTTGCAGCACCATTTATATATTTATTTTTAAGAATTTTACATTATGTTTCATAAAGAAGGTCATAAAATTATATTTACAACATTTCTAATTGTTGTATCTGGATTTTTGTTAGTCGATAGTTTTATCGAATTACAATGGTTAAGAACTCTTGTCCTAGTTGTATTATTAGGATTCTTGATTCTAATACTTCAGTTTTTTAGAAATCCAAAAAGGAAAACTAATTTAAACGATAAGCAAGTTTTATCACCTGTTGATGGTAAGGTTGTTGTAATTGAAGAAGTTTTAGAAAACGAATATTTTAAGGATAAACGCATTCAAGTAAGTGTATTTATGTCTCCGATAAATGTTCATGTTACTCGTTACCCAGTTGGTGGTAATGTTATATTCAGCAAATATCACCCGGGCAAATATTTAGTAGCATGGCATCCGAAAGCTAGTGAAGAAAACGAACGTACAACAGTAGTAGTTGAAAACGAAACTTACGGAAAAGTATTGCATAGACAAATTGCTGGTGCATTGGCTAAAAGAATTGTTAACTATGCTAAAATTAATGATAAAGCTAACCAAGGTGGAGAATCTGGATTTATTAAATTTGGTTCTAGAGTAGACTTGTTTTTACCATTAGACACCAAAATAAAAGTTAAGTTAAACCAAAAAGTTCGTGGAGGTGAAAGTATTATTGCTGAACTAAATGAATGATACTGATTTAGACATAGAATTTGATGATGCAGTTGCCCGAGTTAATGCTCACAATGAACCTTTTCCTGCTGATATATTATTGAAACTATATGCTTATTACAAAAAAGCAACCAATAATTATAGCAGGCCAAATAGCAAAAAGGCCATTATTAATGCCTTTAAGACTAATGCGTTATTTCAGGTAAAAAACATCACAGAAGATGAAGCGAAACGTGTATACATTGATTTGGTAAACAACTACTTTTTATACAGAGAATAAAATTAATCTAAACTTGCTAAACTAGCTTTTAACGTTTCAATTTTAGCAAGGGCATCGGCTTCTTTTTTCTTTTCACTATTAACTACTTGTTCAGGTGCACCTGCAACGAATCGTTCGTTGGATAGCTTCTTCTGAACAGATTTAAGAAATCCTTCCGTATAATTCAATTCTTCAGTGAGCTTTTTAATTTCAGCCTCTACATCTATGGCTCCCTCCATGGGAATAAAGTACTCGTTAGATTTTACTCTAAAAGTCATCGCGCCTTCAACTGGCTCAGTTATGTATTCTATTGTATCTAAGTTACCCAATTTAGATATCACATCGTCAAAAGCAGCATCGGACTTTTCATTATTTATTACAAAAAAACCAATAGCATCTTTAAATGCAATATTCTTTTCTTTTCTCACATTTCTTATTCCAGAAATAACTTCTGAAGCAAAATCAAATTGAGAAATAATAACCTTATTTATCGGTTTTACTTCGGGCCATTTTGCCACTATTAGAGCTTCTTCTGGCGTACGTTCTGCAATATATTGCCATATATCTTCTGTTAAGAAAGGCATAAACGGGTGTAATATTTTCAGATTATCCTCAAAAATAGACATCACCTTATTGTATGTCTTGGCATCAATTGGTTGTTGATATGCAGGTTTTACAATTTCCAATAACCAACCGCAAAAATCATCATAAATTAATTTATAAATCGCCATTAAAGCATCACTTAACCTATATTTACTAAAGTGATCTTCAATCTCAACTAATGTGGTGTTAAATTTTGCTTCGTACCAATCTAAAGCAATTTTACTAGAGTTTGGTTGTTTAATATTATAATTAATTTCCCATAAATTAGTTAAATTAAAAGCATTCCAAATTTTATTTCCAAAGGCTTTACCTTGTTGGCAAAGCGCCTCATCAAACATTAAATCGTTCCCTGCCGCACTACTTAATAATAACCCAACTCTAACACCATCTGCACTATAATCTTCAATTAGTTTTAAGGCGTCTGGCGAGTTCCCAAGAGATTTACTCATTTTACGACGTTGTTTATCGCGTACTAAACCAGTTAAATAAACATTTTTAAATGGTTTTTCACCTTTATACTCATAACCCGCAATTATCATACGTGCCACCCAAAAAAATAAAATATCTGGTCCTGTTACTAAATCGTTTGTTGGATAATAATACTTTATTTCTTCATTTTCAGGATTAAGGATTCCATCAAAAACACTCATGGGCCATAACCAAGAAGAAAACCAGGTATCCAAGGCATCAGTATCTTGTTTTAAATCTGCAGCTTTTAAATTCGATTTTCCTGTTCTTTCTTTAGCTAATTCTATTGCTTTTTCAACATTTTCAGCAACTACAAAATCTTCTTTTCCATCACCATAGAAATAAGCGGGAATTTGTTGTCCCCAAAGTAATTGACGCGAAATATTCCAATCTCGGATGTTTTCCATCCAATGTCGATAAGTATTTTCAAATTTCTTTGGAAATAATTTAATGTCAGCATTTTCTCCTAAAACCGCCTCAATAGCAGGTTTTACCAAATCTTCCATTTTCAAAAACCATTGATCACTTAGTCTTGGTTCAATTACTGCTTTTGTTCTTTCAGATGTTCCAACATTATGCGTAATGCTCTCAGTTTTAACCAATAGCCCTAAACTTTCAAGTTCTTTTGATACATCTTTTCTTGCTACGACTCTATCTTTACCTTCGTGATGCAACCCAAAGCTATTCATGCTGCCGTCGGCATTTAAAACATCAATTACTTCTAAATTATGTCTATCACCGATTTCTTTATCGTTAACATCATGTGCTGGAGTTACTTTTAAACATCCTGTTCCAAATTCAATATCTACATAATCATCTTCAATAATTGGAATAGTTCTATTACACAGAGGCACTATTACTTTTTTACCTTTTAAATTAGTAAATCGTTCATCGTTAGGATTTATACATATCGCGGTATCGCCTAATATTGTTTCAGGACGAGTTGTTGCAATAGTAACATACTCATTCTCATCTTCAATTTGATATTTTACATAATATAATTTGTCTGTACGCTCCTCATGGATTACTTCTTCATCAGACAGTGTTGTTTGTGCCTCTGGATCCCAATTTACCATTCGATAACCTCTATAGATCAAGCCTTTTTGATGTAAATCAACAAAAACCTTAATGACAGCTTCAGACATATCGTCATCCATCGTAAATTTAGTTCTATCCCAATCGCAAGAACATCCCAATTTTTTTAATTGTTCAAGGATTACGCCTCCATATTCGTGTGTCCAATCCCAAGCATGTGATAAGAATTCATCTCTAGTTAAGTCGTTTTTGTCAATTCCTTGTTCCTTTAATTTCGCAACCACTTTGGCTTCGGTGGCAATAGATGCGTGGTCCGTTCCCGGAACCCAACAAGCATTTTTACCTAATAAACGAGCACGACGAATTAAAACATCTTGAATAGTGTTGTTAAGCATATGCCCCATATGCAATACGCCAGTAACATTTGGCGGTGGTATTACTATGGTGTAAGGCTCTCTCTCATCAGGTTTTGAATGAAAATAATTATTATTCATCCAGTAGTCGTACCATTTACTTTCTACCTTACTTGCATCATATTTTGATGGAATTTGCATACTTTGGAATAGTTTTTGAAATCTAATAGGCAAAAGTACTTATATTTCTTTTTCTATGAAAGCTATATAAAGTTATTGATAGTACTAAAAACAACTTATTTTACAATTTTTAAAGATGAGATGTGAGTACTTTTAAACGAGTTGAATATGCTAATATGTATGTATTACATCTATTATTTTTGCAGATTGTAGAAAAAGTAAGTATGTTTGACTTGGAAAGAAAGAATTAAAATATCCTGCATTCACAGATAATATAATGATTATGAGAATGTTAATACAAATTATGAAACATTAAAATTATGAAAAAATTAATTACTATTTTATTTATCGGTTTAATCAGTTTTACCATTAATGCTCAGGCTAAGATTGAGTTTAAAGCTGAAACAATCGATTATGGCACTATTGAAAAAGGATCTGATGGTGTTAGAGTATTTGAATTCACAAATACCGGTGATGAGCCACTTATTATATCAAAAGTAACTTCAAGCTGTGGATGTACAATCCCAAAAAAACCAAAAGATCCAATTTTACCTGGCAAAACTGGTGAAATTGAAGTTAAATACGATACTAATAGAGTAAATCCAATTAGAAAAACTATAACAGTTATTTCTAATGCGGAAACACCTACGGTTGCTTTAAAAATTAAAGGCGAAGTAATTGACCCTTCAAAAGTTAGTTTGCTTGATAAGAAAGAAAAAAGTATCGTTGAGAAATAAAAATTAAGACGAGAACAAACAGAAAAACCTAAGTTATGCTTAGGTTTTTTTTGTTTAAAAAGGTTTTTTAAGATTAAAACCAAAAAACAAAATCACTCCATTTCGATCTATCCGCAATCGAATTTTCTTTCCCTCATCCTCATAAAACATTTGAGTTATTTGCTGTAAAGAATAATTATAAGATTCTTTATTATTTATATTTAAAATTACATCTCCAATAAGTAAACCCGCATTTGCAGCTGGAGAATTTTCTCTTAATTCTACAATAGTATAAGCTGGTTTTAAAGATATTTGATATTGAGTGTTTATGACTATTCTATTACTATTAAATTCATCGTCAATTGTTTGTTCGCCAGTTCCCTTGCTTAAAACTCGATTCTTAATTTCTTTTACTATTCTTACACCATCATGGGCTAATTCAATACCACTTTTATTATAACTAAACTCTTCTCTAAAACGAGTATTTTTTTTAATTTTAACTTTTGCCTTCTGATAGTCGAAAATTAAATTAAATCGTTTTAAAATATTACCCGCCAAACTGCCATTTCGACCTTCAAATTTTCTTGCAAATGAAATAGAACTTGAATCTGGATAAGCCACATTTGCATTATATAATTTATATTTATTTATGGAAAACAAATCAATTTTTGATCGCTTACCAAATACACTTCCGCTTAAACCATGCCCCAAGAAATCATTAAAATATTTATTACTCGATTTTATTCCTAAAGAATCATCTTCAAATAACCACAAGGAATCACTTCCCCCAGAATCAATCAATAGTTTTACAGGAATTATTTTTTTATTAATAGTCACTTCAGCATCTACATAAGGCTTATTGTTATAAAATTCCAAATTTAGTGTTTCACACTTTTTACATTTTTTATATAAATATAGATCTGGATTGGACAGTCTAATATACCTATTAGAATAGTTTATTTCTACAATAAAATCTTTAAATAGATCATATCCTATTATTCCATGAATTGGAACACCTAATCTGGGTGCAAAATTTAAATTTGTATCAAATACAGCAAATAAATCCTGATTTAATTTAATGGCATCACCAATCTTAAAAATATTGTTTTTAGATTTAAGTGCTTTAACTGATTCACCATTTCCCAATCCTCTTAAATAGATAGTTTCCGTATCTTTTATTTTTAAGGTATCTGAAACATTAAGGAAATTAAATATAATTGGCTTACTTACTCCAGTATCTAATATGAAGGATAAAGTGACACCGTTTATTTCTACCGGAAAAATGATTAAATTATTTATTAATTTAAAATTAATTTTATCCGTTTGATTTTTATTTTGAATGATAAACTTGTTTTGAGAATACCCAAAAGTATTTAAGCCAAAAAACATTATAACAAGGCATAAATACTTTTTCATAAAAGAAAGTTTGGATTGATATATCAATTTACAAATCTTTACAGTGGCATATATATTTAAAGGCATTTTTTAAAAAAACTTTAAGATAATTTTCTCAACTTTGTGTCTTAATCTAAAATAAATGCCATCAATTTCTAAAAAAGGGCAATTAATGCCTCAATCTCCCATCAGAAAATTAGCGCCTTATGCAGAACAGGCAGTTAAAAATGGAAAGTCTATTTATTACCTAAATATAGGACAACCGGATATTAAAACACCGAAAATCGCGTTGGATGCGGTTAAAGTACATTCTTTAGATATTTTAGCCTATACTCGATCGGAAGGTTCTGAAGATTATAGAAAAAAAATTGCGAATTATTACGCAACTAAAAATATTCCAGTTAATCATAATGATATAATTGTAACAACGGGAGGAAGTGAAGCTTTACTTTTTGCTTTCGGTAGTGTTATGGATGTTGATGATGAAATAATAATTCCGGAACCATTTTACGCCAATTATAATGGTTTTTCAACGGCATCTGGCGTGAAAGTGGTGCCAGTAATATCGAAAATAGAAGATAATTTTGCATTACCTCCTATTGAAGAATTTGAAAAATTAATTACCCCAAAAACAAAAGCGATTTTAATTTGTAATCCCGGAAACCCAACTGGATACTTATATTCAAAAGAAGAAATAAAAAAGCTTGCGGCCATTGTAAAAAAACATGATTTGTTTTTAATAGCGGACGAAGTTTACCGAGAATTTGCATACGATGGAAATGTACATTATTCAATAATGCAAGAAGTTGGTTTAGATGATTATGCCATTATGATTGATTCGGTGTCTAAACGTTATAGTATGTGTGGTGCAAGAATTGGTTGTTTAGTTTCAAAAAACAAAAGCGTTATTCAAACAGCCTTAAAATTTGCTCAGGCACGTTTAAGTCCTCCTACATTGGCACAAATAGCAAGTGAAGCAGCCTTAGATACGCCACAAAGCTACTTTGACGCTGTAATTGATGAATATGTAGAAAGAAGGAATACTTTAATAGCTGAATTAAAAAAAATTGAAGGTGTTAAAGTTGGTAATCCTAACGGCGCTTTTTATTGTATTGCCGAATTACCTGTAAAAAATTCAGATGATTTTGCTCAATGGCTTTTAGAAAATTTTGAAATAAACGGTGAAACTATTATGGTTGCTCCTGCAGGAGGTTTTTATTCAACTCCTGGTGAGGGTTTAAACCAAATAAGAATCGCCTACGTACTTAATAAAGAAAGCTTAATAAAAGCCGTGCATATTTTAAAAGAAGCCTTAAAAGTTTATAAAGACTAGTGCAAATACTTCAAAATATATCTTTAAAACCTTACAATACTTTTGGTATTGACGTTTTAGCAAAACATTTTGTTTCTGTTACCAATATTGATGATTTAAAAAATATTCTAAAATTAAAAGAATTTTCAAATAAGTTAATTTTAGGTGGCGGAAGCAACATGCTACTAACAAAAGACTATAATGGGTTGGTTATTCATATCAACATGAAAGGCGTTGAAATTGTTTCTGATAATGGCGATACCGTTTGGGTAAAAGCACATGCCGGTGAAAACTGGCATCAATTCGTGCTTTGGTGTATTGAAAATAATTACGGCGGTATAGAAAATTTGTCATTAATTCCCGGAAATGTTGGTACTGCCCCTATTCAAAACATTGGAGCATATGGAGTTGAACTAAAAGATGTTTTTGATTCTTGCGAAGCCATTTCTTTAGAAAGCAATGAAATCCAAATATTCACTAAATCAGAGTGCGATTTTGGATACAGAAACTCTATTTTCAAACAAGATAAAAAGAGAAAATTTATTATAACTAGTGTAATTTTTAAACTAACTAAAGGTCAGCATAAACTTAATATTAATTACGGTGCTATTACATCACAATTAGAAGCATCAAATATTAAAAAACCATCTATTAAAGATGTTTCAAATGCAGTTATTGCTATTAGGGAAAGTAAATTACCAAACCCAAAAGAAATAGGTAACAGTGGTAGTTTTTTTAAAAATCCTGTAATTTCTAATAGTCAGTTTAAAACTTTAGCAGAAAATTTTAATGACTTACCAAGTTACCCTATTTCAGAAAGTGAAGTAAAAATCCCAGCAGGTTGGCTTATTGAAAAAGCCGGTTTTAAAGGGAAGCGTTTAGGAAATTATGGCGTTCATAAAAATCAAGCTTTAGTACTTGTTAATTATGGTGGAGCCAAAGGTGAAGAAATTTTAAATCTTTCAAAATTAATTCAAAAAACTGTTAAACGGCTTTTTAACATTTCGATTGAAGCTGAAGTAAATATCTTATAATCTAAAAAGAAATCTCTAACTTTGGAACTAAGTATTATCTAATAGTTATATAAACATTACACCCTAATTTGATTTCATCAATAGAAAAAGAAATAGTTTCATTATTGCAAACCAGTGATAAAAAAGCCATAAACTTACTTTATGACTATTACGCCGATGCTTTATTTGGCGTTATTAAAAAAATCATATCTGATGAAGATACTGCCCAAGATGTGTTACAAGAAACTTTTGTAAAAATTTGGAGATACTCAAAAAAGTATGACGCCAATAAAGCCAAATTGTTCACTTGGTTATATAGAATTGCTTACAATACTGCCATTGATAAAGTTCGATCGCAAAAAAACAAAAGTGGTAAAGAAGTCCAAATTGAGACATCTTCCGTATATAAACTAACATCGAATGCATTAAATGAAGATGTTTTAGACATAAAAAAGCATCTAAATAGGTTAGATGAAAAATATAAAATAGTGATAAAAGCGCTCTTTTTTGAGGGTATGACACAACAGGAAGCTAGTGAGGAACTAGATATTCCGTTAGGAACAATAAAATCGAGATTAAAAATTGGATTACGAGAATTGAAAAAAATTTATAATCCTTAATAAAATAAAGTCATGAATGAGAAAATAAATACTTTTTTAAGTTCTGGCCTACTAGAAAAATATCTAATAGGTGAAACTACTTCTGTTGAAACAGAAATGGTGGAATCTTATATTTCAAAACATCCAGAAGTAAAAAACGCTTACAACAAATTACAGCTAAACTTAGAATTAGTAGCAAAATGTAATGCCGTTGAAGCTCCCAAAGGCATCTTAAATAATATTTTAGATGAACTTGATGAAAAGCCGGTAGTAAAATTAAACAATAGAAAGAAATATAAATCTTGGTATAAATTTGCCGTTGCTGCAAGTATAGCTGCATTTATTTTTGCTGGAACATCGTATATCTTTTATAATCAAAACCAAAAACTTTCTAATGAAAACCAAGTAGTTGTCGATGAAATTTTTGATTTGCGAAGTGATATAGAGAAGAACAACAAAATGCTTGACAATGTTATACGACAATTACTGAAGCTTAATAATCCTGAAACTGAAAAATATATAATTACAGGAAACGATAGAGCAAAAGACTTAAAAACTGTTGCTTATATTAACCCTAAAGAAAAAACTTCTATGATTGATGTCGTTTCTTTGCCTCAATTACCAGAAGAACAATGCTACCAAATATGGGCAGAATTGCAAGGTAAAATGGTAAGTTTAGGAATTCTAAATGAGGCTGACAGAAAATTAAGAAACATCCCTTATATGGAAAATGCACTTGCTTTAAGCATTACCATAGAACCTAAAGGTGGAAATAGTATAGCCTCTGTAAAAAATTCGGTGGCTCAAATAAGCTTGCAATAAGATTAATAGCAATAAAATAAAAAAAGCCTCTTTATTAAATAAAGAGGCTTTTTTTATACCATGTGTTTTATTAAATTTTACGAGAATCACACTTAATAATCCATTTGTTTCTTTTAAAATTTGAAATCAAAAGCAGTATCTTTGCAAAAATAAATACTTAATGAAACTTCTTTTTATAACCATTATTCTTCTTGGATTAGGAATTGCAGGAATTGCGATTAAAATTTGGGCAAAAAAAGACGGTAAATTTGCCGGTACTTGTGCTAGCCAAAACCCAATGTTAAATAAGGACGGTGAAGCCTGTGGTTTTTGTGGTAAAACGCCCGACCAATACGTTGATTGCAACGAACCTCAACATTCATAGTAATTTATGGGGGTTCTTGGTTTTATTTTCTACACATTTGTTGGTGTAGTTTTTATTCAAGTTATTTTTTACATATTTTTCTTTAGCAAGTTTGCTTTTCAAAAATACCAAAAAAAATCCTCATATAATTTACCCATTTCGGTAATTATATGTGCTAAAAATGAAGCAAATAATCTAAAAAAAAATCTACCATTAATTATAGATCAAGAATATCCTGACTTTGAAATTGTTTTAATTAATGATGCTTCACAGGATAATTCATTAAAAATAATGCAAGAGTTTGCCTCTCTAAATAAACAGATAAAAATTGTAGATGTAAAAAGTATTGAAGCATTTTGGGGCAACAAAAAATATGCCTTAACATTGGGTATTAAAGCAGCTACCAATAAATACTTGTTGTTTACTGATGCCGATTGCAAACCGTTATCTAAATATTGGATAAAAGAAATGAGTTCTCATTTTAATAACGAAAATTCAATTGTTTTAGGATATGGTGGCTATTCGAAGATTAAAAAATCATTTTTGAACAAACTGATTCGTTTTGAAACTTTAGTTACCGCCGTTCATTATTTTTCATTCGCGGCAGTAGGCATGCCCTATATGGGTGTTGGACGAAACTTAGCTTACGCTAAGAAAGAATTTTTTAATGCCAATGGATTTATAAGTCACATAAAAGTTAGATCGGGTGATGATGATTTGTTTATAAATCAGGTAGCCAACAAAAAGAATACATCTATTTGTTTTTCAAAAAATAGTTTCACCCAATCTTCACCAAAAACAACCTTCGAAGACTGGTTTAAGCAGAAAAGACGACATGTTTCAACTGCTAAATATTATAAATTGAATCATAAAATGTTATTGACTTTAATTTATATAACCCAATTTTTATTTTGGGTTTTAGGTTTTGTACTTCTCATATTTTTATTTAAATGGCAATTGGTTTGTAGTTTATTGTTGGTTCGGATAATTTTACAATATGTTATGTTTGGTATCTCTTCAAAAAAATTAGGAGAATCAGACTTGATTATAATTCTCCCAGTTTTAGAAATCTTTTTAATTTCTGCTCAATTAACTATCTTTATAAATAATCTTATTTCAAAACCAAATCATTGGAAATAGAGGAAGCAATTAAACGTGCTAAATTAAACGATCAAAAGGCTTTTAATTATTTATTAGACACCTTCTGGGATGACGTCTATGGATTTCAATTAAAACGAACTCAGAACGAAAATGATGCAGAAGATATTTCTATCCAAACCTTCTCTAAAGCTTTTGATAAAATTGAAACTTTTGACGATAATTATAAGTTTAAAACTTGGTTAATTACCATATCTAAGAATATTCATATTGATTTATTAAGAAAAGAGAAAAACTCTATTTTGCAAGTTATCTCGAAAAATGAACGCGATATTTTTCAAGTTTTAGACGAATCTCCCTCAGCCGAAGATGAACTAATTACAGAACAACATTTAGCCAAATTACTTCGTGACATAAAAAAGTTAAAACCTCATTACCAAGAAATTATTAATTTACGTTATTTTCAAGAGTTGAGTTACAAAGAAATTGCGATTGAGATTAAAGAGCCTATCAATAATGTTAAGGTAAAGTTGCTACGTGCTAAAAAATTACTTGCCGAAATTATTAGAGAAAAATAAATGTTTGCTAAACTCAAAAATTTAGGTCCAGGATTATTATTTGCGGGTGCAGCTATTGGCGTATCTCATTTGGTGCAATCAACTCGCGCTGGTGCCGATTTTGGTTTAGGTTTACTTTGGGCATTATTTTTAATTCACTTATTTAAATATCCGTTTTTTCAATATGGCCCACGTTATGCTACTGCTACTGGCGAAAGTTTGTTAGATGGATATAAAAAACTTGGGAAAGGTATATTAATCACCTATTTTATTTTGAGTTTGGCTACCATGTTTACTATTCAAACGGCAGTAACCATCGTAACAGCTGGCATCGCCTCAGCTCTTTTTGGAGGTTTTATAAGTATAAAAATTTGGACTATAATTATTCTTTTAATCTGCGTAGGCTTATTAATAATAGGCAAGTTTAGATTATTGGATAAATTGATGAAGCTCATTATTATCGTATTGTCCATAAGTACGATAGTAGCAGTAGGTATTGCATTATTTAACAATACAACAACGCTGTCCTTTTCCCAAGTATTACCGGCAAACCCTATTGAAATTGCCTTTTTAATTGCATTTATGGGTTGGATGCCAGCACCTCTTGATATAGCAGTATGGCAATCATTATGGGCGATTGAGAAAAACAAAGACACAAATAAGTACAATACGAAATCTGCCCTATTTGATTTTAATATCGGGTATGTTAGTACCATCATTTTAGGAATTGGCTTTGTTTTATTAGGAACACTAGTAATGTATAATAGTGGCGAAACTTTTAGTAATTCGGCAGGGGTATTTTCCGGGCAGCTAATAAATATGTACACTAGCAGTTTAGGCAATTGGGCGTACCTAATTATCGGAATTGCGGCATTTACAACCATGTTTAGCACCACATTAACCACTTTGGATGCTTCTCCAAGAGCTATGGCAAAGGCGTCTCAATTGTTATTCAAAAAAACATCCAAATTAAACTACGTTTTTTGGATAAGCTTATTAGTTGCGGGAACCATTTTTATATTTTTCTTTTTTGCATCGGAAATGGGTTTATTAATAAAAATCGCAACTATACTTTCATTCGTTACCGCACCTTTTTATGCCCTTATTAGCTATAAATTAATTTCCAGCGAAAATACTCCTAAAGAATGGAGACCATCCACACAAATGCATATTTTAAGTTGGCTTGGAATCGCATTTTTAACAGGTTTTAGCGTTTGGTATCTTACCACGTTATAACTTATTTAAAAGAATACTTTGTATCTTTACTGCCTTTATTAAAATGATATGAATTCCGAAACTGCTTCAAATATTTTGCCCGAACGCCAACCCAAACCAAAATGGCTTCGTGTTAAGTTACCAACAGGTAAAAAATACACAGAATTAAGAGGTTTAGTTGATAAATATAAACTTAATACCATTTGTACTTCAGGTAGTTGTCCGAATATGGGTGAATGTTGGGGAGAAGGCACAGCAACTTTTATGATATTAGGTAATATTTGTACACGATCATGTGGATTTTGTGGGGTAAAAACTGGTAGACCTGAAACCGTTGATTGGGACGAACCAGAAAAAGTTGCTCGTTCAATCAAAATCATGAAAATAAAACATGCTGTTTTAACAAGTGTTGACAGAGATGATTTAAAAGATATGGGAAGCATCATGTGGTCCGAAACTGTAAAATCGGTAAGACGAATGAATCCTGAAACTACCCTAGAAACTCTTATTCCTGATTTTCAAGGGATAGAACAGCATATAGATAGAATTATAGAAGTTGCTCCGGAAGTTGTGTCACACAACATTGAAACGGTTCGTCGTTTAACGAGAGAGGTTAGAATTCAAGCACAATATGATAGAAGCTTAGGCGTTTTGAAATATTTAAAACAGCAAGGACAGCGCAGAACAAAATCTGGAATTATGCTTGGATTAGGTGAAACTCGTGATGAAGTAATTGAAACACTTCATGATTTAAAAGCGAATGATGTTGATGTGGTTACTATTGGTCAATACTTACAACCAAGTAAAAAGCACCTACCCGTTAAACAATTTATAAATCCAGACCAATTTAAAGAATATGAACAAATTGGTTTAGAATTAGGTTTTCGACATGTAGAAAGTAGTGCCTTGGTACGATCTTCTTATAAGGCACAAAAACATATTAATTAATAAATGATTACTGTTGCTATAAATGGTTTCGGTAGAATAGGCAGACGTGTTTTTAGATTGCTTCAAGACCATAAAAACATAAAAGTAGTCGCTATAAATGATTTATCCGATACAAAAACATTAAGTCATTTGTTAAAGTACGATAGTATACATGGAATATTTAATGGAAACATTTCTTTTGATATTAATCACATTATTGTAAACAACAATAAAGTACCACTTCTAAAAAGCAATCATCCCAATGAAATTAATTGGAAACCTTATAATGTCGATTTTGTAATAGAATCTTCGGGTAAATTTAAAAGCACAATAGAATTACAGCATCATATAAAAAATGGTGCAAAACAGGTTATTTTAAGTGTCCCACCAATTGAAGATGATATAAAAACCATTGTAATCGGAGTTAATAGTGACACTATTGATGGAAATGAAACTATAATTTCGAACGCATCTTGTACCACAAATAATGCGGCTCCCATGATTGATATTATCAATAAATTATGCGGCATTAACCAGGCATATATTACTACCGTTCATTCTTACACATCAGACCAAAGTTTACACGATCAACCTCATCGTGATTTAAGAAGATCTAGAGCGGCTAGTCAATCCATAGTACCAACAACAACTGGAGCTGCCAAAGCCCTAACCAAAATATTCCCCGAACTATCAGATGTAATTGGCGGTTGTGGCATAAGAGTGCCCGTTATAAACGGGTCTTTAACAGATATAACTTTTAATGTAAAGAAAACAGTTTCAATCGATGAAATAAATAATGCGTTTAAAAAAGCATCAATAGAACAATATCGAGGAATTTTAGAATATACCGAAGATCCTATAGTATCAATAGATATTGTAGGAAACAAACATTCTTGTATATTTGATTCGCAAATGACTTCCGTTATAGGAAATATGGTAAAAATAATAGGATGGTATGATAATGAAACCGGCTATTCTCAAAGAATAATTGATTTATTGTGTAATTTATCGGAAAAAAAATGCGTTTTGTCGATAAAATAATTATATTTGTCGATAATATAGATTAAAATGCCCCACATAAAAAACTACATATATATTATAATAATGCTATTTAGTATTACTGTGTTTTCTCAAAAATCGATTGAGAACGACCCAGAATTAATACAAAATAACATTAGCTATCGCATTGAACAAGCGCAAATACATTTAGATAATTACAATTATTATAAGGCTCAAAAAAATCTTGATGAGGCATTACAATTAGCTGATAAGGCAGATAATAAAACAAGTATTGGTTTAATTTATGCAGTAAAAGGAAGGTTGCAGCTAACAGTTGGTGAAGAAGAAAAAGCAATTAAATCACTTAGCAAAGCTATTGAAGTTCAAAGAATTATAAACGATAATGCTAATTTAGGCAAGTCCTATAAAATATTCGGTGATGTTTATTTTGCCAAAAAAGATTATTACCAAGCACTTGATTCTTATACTGCTGCCAAATCTAAGTTTGAAGAAGAAGGATTAAATAAAGAATTGGCTGAAACACTTTTAAGTGAAGGCAAAACTTATATGCTCCTTAATAACTATCGTCGTGCGAGGGCCATTATCGAACAATCTTTAGCTCAAGCAAAAAAAATTGATTTATTAAAAACTCAAAGTGAAGCTTTTATAAATCAAGGAATTATACAAAATAAATTAGGCGATAATGAAAAAGCATTAGTTTATGCCAATGAAGGTCTCGAAATAGCGAAAGAAAATAAATTTACAAATATCCTAAATGAAGGCTATTTAGTATTGAGTGATTTATATAAAGATGCTGAAAACTTTAAAGAATCTAGAAATTATTTAAATAAACATTTAAAACTTTCGGACTCTATAAGAAGTTTAACTAGACTCAATGCACCAAAAGAACAAGAAACTCAGAGCAAAATAGCGGATATTAATCAAGAATTAGAAGAAGTTTCTGAAAAACTAAAACAATCTGAATCTGACAATAATTTAGGTACGTTAATATCTATATTGAGTGTTGCCTTAATTACCATATTATCGCTTTTAACACTGTCGTTATATAAAAATAACAACATAAGGTTGAAGACAAATAATATGCTTCATAAAAAAAATTCAGAACTAATAATAGCTAAAGAAAAGGCTGAATTAGCATCAAAAACAAAAGCTAACTTTTTATCGACTGTTACTCACGAGTTAAGAACTCCATTATATGCAGTAACTGGCTTAAGTAATATGTTGCTTGACGAGAACCCTAAACCAGAACAAATTCAGCATTTAAAATCATTGAAATTTTCGGGCGATTATCTCTTAACTTTTATAAATGATATTCTTCAAATTAATAAAATTGAAGCCAATAAAGTAGATATTGAACCAGAATCCTTCAACTTAAAAAAGAAAATCAATAATATTATTTTAGCTTTAAATAACTCAGCTAATGATAATAATATTAAAATACATTTTGAATACGACAAAGATTTGCCAGAAAATTATATGGCCGATCAATTAAAAATTTCTCAAATCCTTATTAACCTAATTGGTAACTCAATTAAATTTACAAAAGATGGAGATATTTGGATTCGTGTATATAAAATTCAAGAAAAAGATAAAGTATATACATTACGATTTGAAGTAGAAGATAACGGAATTGGTATTAGTCAAGAAAAACAAGATCATATGTTCGAGAGCTTTTCTCAAGGCTCAATACAAATTAACCGTAAATACGGCGGTACAGGTTTAGGATTATCAATAGTAAAAGGATTAATTGATATTTTAAAGGGTAAAATATATGTGAAAAGTGAATTAGAAAAAGGAACCACTTTTTATTTTGAAATTCCTCTAGAATATACTTCTGTCCAAAAAGAAAAAGTAAAAAAGCTTACTTATTTTGAAGGTAACAAGAGTGATATTGATTTAACAAATGTTAAAATTTTGGTTGTTGAAGACAATAAAATAAACCAGATGATAACTAAGAAAATTTTAACTAAAATGAATCTTCATTGCGATATTGTTGATAATGGTGAAGCTGCGGTGGATATGGTTAAAAACAATAAATTTGATATCGTATTAATGGACATACATATGCCGGGAATTAGCGGTATTGAAGCCACAAAACTTATTAGAAGTTTTGATAAAGAACTTACTATTTTTGCACTTACAGCTGTTACAATAGAAGATAAAATGCATGAATTTGAAGAAGCTGGATTTACAGACATTATTCCAAAACCTTTTAAACAAGAAGAGTTTGAGAAAAAACTTTACAACGCATTGGCCAGTAGTAATGACAGGTCTGCAACTGCCTAATTATTTAAATAATCACTAACAATATCATTAAACTTAATTTCATTATTAAGTGTTACTTTTATTGGTAAATAATATAGCTTATCCTGCAAAGATTTATACTCTTTTAATCGTACAAAATCTTTTTCAGTAGTAACTATAAGTTCTTTTCTATTAAGTAAATCAATATCTTTTGGTGTAAAATCATGATGATCTTTGAAGTTTAAATGTTCAAAATTCAATCCTTTATCCTTTAAAAAATTCACTAAATTGGTAGCGTTTGCAATTCCAGTTACTAAAGTAAATTTTTCTAAACCTATAATGTTTTTTGTAGAATTTAATGCTACTATGTTATTATTATAAGCTATAGAGCTAAAAAATACATGCTGATAACTTTCAGGTTTAATTTTCTTTATAATGGACTCTTTGACTCCAGAGTTTAAATTATCCGGACACTTTGTAACTACAATTATATTTGCCCTTTTTGCGCCACTTTTTGGTTCTCTTAAATTCCCGGTAGGTAATACAATATCATTATAATATGGGTTATCAAATGTGGTTAATAATATATTTAACCCTGCCTTTACCTTTCTATGTTGAAAAGCATCATCAAGTAAAATAATTTCTGTATTCTGAGCTTTTAGTTTTTCTATTCCGTTTCTTCTATTGGAATCAACAGCAACTAAAATTTCGTTTTTAAATTTACTGTAAAATTGAAAAGGTTCGTCACCAATAGATTTAGCATTAGATTTTGTATTTGCTAATTGAAACCCTTTTGTATTTCTTTTATAACCCCGACTTAGTGTAGCAATATTATAATTACTTTTTAACAAATTAATTAAATATTCAACCATAGGACTTTTACCCGTACCGCCTACACTTAAATTACCAACACATATTAATGGGAAATTATAATCAGTTGATTCCTTAATACCCAAATCGTACAATTTATTGCGGAGCCATGTTACACTAAAATAAACCGGCACCACCGGAAACAATATGTATCTCAATAATTTCATCACAACGAAAATATAATATTTATATTTGTTTTAAACCTATACATAAAAATAATATGATTGTTCAAGACGTCATAAATCACTTAGAAGAACTAGCACCTTTAGCTTATGCTGAAGATTTTGACAATGTTGGATTATTAGTTGGAAATAATAACATTAGCGTTACGGGTATATTGGTAACACTAGATACTCTTGAGTCCGTTGTAGACGAAGCCATTAAAGAAAAATGCAATTTAATTGTAAGCTTTCACCCCATAATTTTTAAAGGTTTAAAAAAAATTACTGGTCAAAATTATGTAGAGCGTGTTGTAATGAAAGCTATTAAACATGACATTGCAATTTATAGTGTTCACACCGCATTAGACAACGCCTTACAAGGTGTAAATGATATGATCTGTAATCAGTTAGGATTAAAGAATAAACGTATTTTAATTCCTCAAAGTGAAACTATTAAAAAGCTAACTACATATGCACCAATTAGGGAAGCAGAACATTTACGCAATGCCTTATTTTCTGCAGGAGCTGGAAGTATAGGCAATTATAGTAACTGTAGTTTTAATGTACAAGGTATTGGAACATTTAATGGAAATGAAAATTCAAATCCAACAAAAGGGCAAAAAGGAACGCTTCAGCATGAAGAAGAAACAAAAATTACGGTTACTTATGCGAAACATTTAGAATCTGAAGTAATTAATGCATTACATAAAACACATTCTTATGAAGAAGTAGCATATGAAATCACTACTTTAGAAAATAAAAATCAGAATATTGGAATGGGTATAATAGGTATATTTGAAGAATCTATGAACGAATCTGATTTCTTGACTCATTTAAAAACAAAAATGCAAGCAAAATCTATAAGGCATTCTTCATTTTTAAATAAAAATATTAAAAAAGTTGCCGTTTTAGGTGGCTCAGGTAGCTTTGCAATTAATGCTGCTAAAACCGCTGGTGCTGATGCTTTTATAACCGCAGACTTAAAATATCATGACTTTTTTACAGCCGAAAACAACATTTTATTAGCCGATATTGGTCATTATGAAAGTGAGCAATTCACAAAAAACCTTTTAGTAGCATATCTTACAAAAAAAATTACTAATTTTGCAATCATTTTATCAAAGACAAATACCAATCCTGTTAAGTATTTTTAAAGTATGGCTAAAAAGAAAGAAGCAACTGTGGAAGAGCGATTAAGAGCGCTTTACGATTTACAACTCATCGATTCTCGTATAGATGAAATTAGAAATGTTCGTGGAGAACTTCCTTTAGAAGTTCGTGATTTAGAAGATGAAGTTGCTGGATTAAATATTAGATTAGAAAAACTTGTTTCTAATTTAGAGGTTATAGACAACGATATCGCTTCAAAAAAGAATTTAATTGAAGAATCTAAAGCTTTAATAAAAAAATATAGCGAGCAACAAAAAAATGTTAGAAATAACAGAGAGTTTAATTCTTTAACTAAAGAAGTTGAGTTTCAGGAATTAGAAATGGAACTAGCAGATAAGCACATTAAAGAATTTAAAGTTCAGATAGAGCAAAAAAAGGAAGTTATTGCCGAAACTAAAGAACGTTTAAAAGAGCGTCAAAATCATTTAAAACACAAAAAAAGTGAATTAGATGCAATTTTAGCTGAAACTGAAAAAGAAGAGCAGGCGTTAATTACCAAGTCTGAAGAATATAAAGCTCAAATTGAAGAGCGTTTGGTTGCGGCTTATAGCAGAATAAGAAAAAATGTAAAAAACGGTTTAGCAGTTGTTCCAATTGAAAGAGGTGCTGCTGGAGGATCATTCTTTACAATTCCACCACAAGTACAAGTAGAAATTGCTTCTCGCAAAAAAGTGATTACAGATGAGCACAGTGGCAGAATTTTAGTTGATGCAGCTTTAGCTGAAGAACAAAAAACAAAAATGGAAAAAATGTTTGCAAAAATATAATCCATTAAAAATTATAGTTTAATAAGCCTTCAGACATCTGAAGGCTTTTTTTTTATGAAATATTATCTTGTTTTGAATAAGGTTTAGTTAATTATTACGACTTATGTTTACAAAGAAAATGAAATGAAAAAAATTATTCCACTTTTATTAATTGCCTTACTTTTCAATTGTAAGAATCAAGCTCAAACCAAAGAAGAGCTACAAAATATAATTAACGCAAAACCCATTGAAGTTCCTATTATAAATGGAAAGGCACGAGCATATTTTGCTAGTGGTTGCTTTTGGTGTGTAGAAGCTATTTATGAGAGTGTTAAGGGTGTCGATGAATCTATTTCTGGCTATTCTGGTGGATTTACTGAAAACCCAACTTACGACTCTAGTAATACAGGAAGAACTGGACATGCAGAAGCTGTAGAAATTATTTACAACCCAAATATTGTAAGTTTTGAGACTTTAGTTGATGTCTATTTTGCTTCGCAAAATGTAACACAAATAAATGGCCAAGGAAATGACAGAGGTTCCCAATACCGTTCGATTATTTTTTATCAAAATAATAAGCAAAAAGATATTATTTTAAAGAAGAAAGAGGCTTTAGCAGAAAAATTAGGTGTGAATATTGCCGCCGAAGTATATCCGTTTCAAAAGTTTTGGGTAGCTGAAGACTACCATCAAGATTATGAAAAACTTCATCCTAACAATCCTTATATCAGAAATGTATCTATTCCTCGATTTAACCGATTTAAAGAAAAAATGCCTGAGATTTTAAAAGACAATCATTAAATTTTTGCTGCCTTTATTGTAAAAATTAAAGGATACAATTTATCTTCAGTAACAAACATCCCAGAATCTGTTTTTACTAAATTGGGCAGGACATCATAGGGACTTTCATCAAACTCCTTGAGATATTCTATATGCAATCCAGCTTCTGTTAAAGCGTTTACAACTTCACTTAAACCATGATTCCAGCCATATTCTTTACTTTTTATTTTTGAAGTTTCATTTGCATAAGTACCTTCATACTCTTCATAAATAACTTCTTCTTGCATATAACCATATTTCATTTTAGGATCTCCTTCTAAATAATCAAACATCCAAACTATTGGATGAAACTCCGCCATAAAAAATATACCACCCTTTTTTAATCGATCTGCAATCATTTTTCCCCAGGGCTTTAAATCTGGCAACCAACCAATAACACCATAACTTGTAAAAACAACATCAAATGTGTCCTTTATTAATTCTGAGGTATCTAAAACATTACAACAAACAAACTTAACGTCTAAGCCCAATTCGTCATTCAAGCTTTGCGCTAATTTAATGCCTTCATCACTAAAATCTACTCCAGTACAATTGGCTCCTAACCTACTCCAACTTAATGTGTCTTGACCAAAATGGCATTGTAAATGCAACAATTTTTTTCCTGTTACATCACCTAACGCATCAATTTCATAAGGCATTAAAGATAATTTTCCTTGTTTAAAGTCTTCTAATTGATACATATCACTTTTAGCATGTACATCCACTTTTTTGTTCCAAGTTTCTTTATTCGTTCTAAAAAAATCGTCATTATTTTTCATTTCCAAACCCTATCTTTACTAAAATTCTAAATTATGAAAAAACTCATCTATATCAGTTTTATATCTCTTCTTTTTATAGGTTGTAAGAACCAATCAGGAACAAATTCCATTGAAACCGAAATTAAAATAACTCAGAAAATAGCTAATGCACATGGTTTTGAAAACTGGAAAAATGTTTCCGAAGTTAGTTTTACATTTAATGGTAAAAGAAGCTGGAAATGGAACACTAGAACCGATGATATTACCTTAATTACCTCTAAAGACACTATATTTTATAACAGAAAATTTATTGATAGCCTATCAATAAATGCTGATAAAGCCTTTATTAATGATAAATTTTGGTTGTTAGTTCCATTTCAATTGGTATGGGATAAAGGCACTACAATTTCATTACTATCTAAAGAAAATGCTCCAATTAGTAAAACCGAATTAAATAAAATTACGCTGTTGTACTCTAATGAAGTTGGTTACACACCTGGAGATGCTTATGATATTTATTTTGATAACGACTATCTAATTAAAGAATGGGTTTTTAGGAAAGGGAATCAAAACGAACCAACACTTGCTAATACGTTTGAAAAATATCAAGATTTTAACGGTATTAAGATCGCGTTGGAACATAAAAACGCCGAAGGGAATTGGAATCTAAAATTTACCGATGTAATTATTAATTTAAATTAAACTATGATTTTGAAATAAACAATTAAAACAAAATCATCAAATTCGTATTTTAACTATATATAGGTTTTCCGTATTCTACTTCTTTAAATTATAAATGTATAAACAAAATTAAAGCGCCTTTATAAAATTATCCTTTAAATTGACTTTTCACATGTGTTCCATCACAATATGGTTTATTGTTTGAAGCGCCGCATCTACAAAATGCTGTAGTTTTATTTTTTATTTCAGAAGATCCATCATTCATAACAATCTTGAGTGTTCCATATACTAATAATGGCCCATTTTCTAAAACCTCAACTTTCGTATCAAACACCTCTGAAATTTCTTCCTCAACGGAGTTCATATAATAACTTAAAGCACCTGAAGGACAATGTTTCACTTGTTTAATTAAATCTTCAGTAGGAGCTTTATCAATTCGTAACCATGGCCTTACTTTTGGTCTAAAAACATTGGGTAATCCTTTAACACAAATCCCTGAATGTATGCAAGATTCTGGCTTCCAAACTATGGTTACCTCTCCATTTGTATATTCTTTTGTCTTACTCATGGCTTTAAGTTTTTAATAAATATACAAAAAAAACAGACCAACTTTATCTTCTTTTTTCAAGTACACATTACTAACTTTATAATTCTTATTTTTGTTAGAAACCGAAAAACAGCGCACATTGTTTAAATATAAATCTGGACTTGACTTCGCTTTAGAACAAGATCATAATGATACCTTAAAATTATATCGAAATCAGTTTCATATCCCAAAAGATGCTGACGGAAATGAATTGATATATATGACAGGTAATTCGCTTGGATTACAACCAAAACAAACCAAAGCATATATCAATCAAGAACTTGACGATTGGGCTAAATTGGGCGTTGAAGGACATACAGAAGCCAAAAATCCTTGGCTACCGTATCATGAGTTTTTAACCAAAAGCATGGCTAATGTAGTTGGTGCAAAACCCATTGAAGTTATTGTAATGAATACCCTAACGGCAAACCTTCATTTAATGATGGTTTCTTTTTATCAACCCACCAAATCCAGATACAAAATACTTATAGAAAACGATGCATTTCCATCAGATAAATATGCCGTGGAATCACAGCTGCGTCATCATGGTTTTGATGATAAAAATGGTTTAATTTTATGGAAGCCCCGAAAGGGCGAAGAATTACTTAGATATGATGATTTAGAAGCTATTTTAGAAGAACAAGGTGACGAAATAGCACTCATAATGATTGGTGGCGTTAATTATTATACTGGGCAGTTTTTTGATTTAAAATATATTACAAATCTTGGACATAAATATGGTTGTAAGGTAGGATTTGACTGCGCACATGGTGCAGGAAACGTAGATTTACAACTTCACGATTCTGGAGCAGATTTTGCCGTTTGGTGTACTTACAAATATTTAAATTCAGGCCCTGGTAGTTTAGGAGGATGTTTTGTGCACGAACGTCATGCAAATAATAAAAATTTAAACCGATTTACCGGATGGTGGAGCCATAATAAACAAACGCGTTTTAAAATGCGTGACGAGTTTGATCAATTACCTGGTGCCGAAGGTTGGCAATTAAGCAATCCACCTATTTTATCTATGGCAGCAATAAAAGCCTCGTTAGACTTATTTAATGAAGTTGGTATTGAAAAATTAATTGCTAAATCTAAAAAACTTACGGGCTATTTTGAATATTTATTAAATCAGTTAGGACATGACAAGATTAGAATTATAACACCTAAAAGTGAAGCAGCACGCGGTTGTCAATTGTCAATACAAGTTATGAATGCTGATAAAAAATTACATGACAAGCTCACAGAATCTGGTGTCATTAGCGATTGGCGAGAGCCAGACGTAATTCGATGCGCCCCAACTCCTTTTTATAATTCGTTTGAAGATGTATATCATTTGGTTGAAAAAATTAAGTTTATTATAAATGAATAAACAGCAAAACATACTTATCATTGGAGCAGGTCTTTGCGGAAGCCTATTAGCTTTACGCCTAGGGCAACGCGGTTATCATGTTTCTGTTTTTGAAAAGCGACCTGATTTAAGAAAAGAAGACATCTCTGCTGGACGATCAATAAATCTGGCGTTTTCAAATCGAGGTAATAAAGCGATGAAACTGGTTGGAATTGAAGATAAAGTAAAGTCGCTTTGTATTCCTATGCACGGAAGAATGATTCATGATGAACATGGCAACACTTTTCAATCAAATTATAGTGGTCGTGACCATGAATTTATTAATTCTATTTCTAGGGGTGAATTAAATGCACTTCTTTTAGACGAAGCTGAAAAACATAAAAACGTCGATATTTATTTTAATAAAAAATGTAAATCTGTAGATTTTGAAAAAACTACGGTACTTTTTAAAGATTATATTTCTAAATCAAATTTCGTTGAAGATGCTGACATTATTATTGCTACAGACGGTGCCGGTTCTGTAATGCGTAAAAGTTATTATTTAGGCAAGAAATTCTTATTTAGTTTTTCTCAAGAATATTTAACTCACGGCTATAAAGAACTAAGCATATTACCAAAAGAGAACGGCGAATATAAAACACATAAAAACGCCCTTCATATTTGGCCTCGAGGTAATTTTATGCTGATAGCGTTACCAAATCTAGATGGTAGTTTTACAGTAACGCTATTTTTAAGTTACAATGAAGGTGAATACAATTTTAATAATTTAAAATCAGAAGATAGAATATTAGAGTTTTTTCAAAAAGAGTTCCCTGATGCCTTAGCCTTAATGCCAAACTTAATTGATGATTTTTTAAATAATCCAACTGCCCCACTAGGCACTGTAAAATGTTCTCCTTGGCATTTTAAAAGTAATACGCTTTTAATGGGCGATGCTGCTCATGCCATAGTTCCGTTTTATGGACAAGGTATGAATGCTTCATTTGAAGATGTTGTAGAATTTGATAAAGTATTGGATAAAAATCTAAAAAATTGGGAAGCGGTTTTTAAAACTTATGAAGCAAACCGAAAAAAAGACACCGACGCTATAGCAGATTTAGCGATTGATAACTTTCATGAAATGAAAGGTCATGTAAACAATTATATCTTCCAAGAAAAGCGTAAATTAGAAATGGCTTTAGAAAAAGAGTTTCCAAACGACTATTCATCCAAATATTCGCTGGTCACGTTCAAAGAAGAAATTGGTTACAGGGAAGCAATGCTAAGAGGTCGCGCGCAAGATAAAGCCATTTTAAATATGTTGTCTGATAAAGAAATATCTATTACTGACGATTTAAAACAACTATTAGATAAAGTGAAATCAGCAACTGAAGAAATATTAGAAGATGATAAAATAGCAGGATTAAAACAATAAGTATGAGCAACAACAAAACAGTAACACCAAGAGGGGCCTACCCACACACCAAACGTGTAGGCGATTTTATATTTGTGTCTGGAACAAGTTCACGAAGAGCAGACAATACTATTGCTGGCGTTGATATTATTGACGACATGGGGACGAAACGATTAAATATAGAATCACAAACACGAGAAGTTTTACTAAATATTGAAAAAAATTTAGAAAAGGAAGGCGCTTCCCTTATTGATGTAGTTGACGTAACATCGTTCCTAGTAAACATGAATGATTTTGCTGGTTATAATAAAGTTTATGCTCAGTTTTTCGATAAAGAAACAGGACCAACACGAACTACCGTTGCAGTTCATCAATTACCACATCCAGATTTGGTAGTTGAAATTAAAGTAATGGCATATAAAAAACAGTAATGCATCGCATCCAAAATTTTATTAACGGCCAATATGAAAATCCAATAAATAATGGTTGGCTAGACAACTTTTGTCCTGCCAATGGGGAAGTATATGGACAAATACCTAATTCATCAAAAGAGGATGTTGAAAATGCATATATCGCTGCAAAATCTGCTTTTCCAATCTGGTCGCAAACCCCTTTAGATGAAAGAAGTAGGATTTTAATTAAAATTTCGGAGTTATTAGAATCTAATTTAAAGCACTTTGCCGAAGCCGAAAGTAAAGATAATGGCAAACCAATTAGCTTAGCTACAGCTATTGACATTCCAAGAGCAGCGACAAACTTTCGCTTTTTCGGAAACGCCGTTACTCAATTTTCTAGCGAAAGTCATGAAAGCGTAGGCCAAAACGCTATTAATTATACTTTGCGCCAACCAATAGGTGTTGTAGGTTGTATTTCACCATGGAATTTACCGCTCTATTTATTTACATGGAAAATTGCGCCTGCAATAGCATCGGGAAATTGTGTAGTTGCTAAACCAAGTGAAGTCACACCAATGACTGCGTATTTATTAGGCGAAATTTGCAATGAAGCTGGATTACCTAAAGGTGTTTTAAACATTGTTCATGGTTTAGGTGGCCTTACGGGACAGGCAATAATTGAACATTCTGATATTAAAGCTATTTCATTTACTGGAGGAACAGAAACCGGTGCACAAATTGCGAAGGTAGCTGCACCAATGTTTAAAAAATTATCGTTGGAATTAGGTGGTAAAAATCCAAATATAATTTTTGCAGATTGCGATTATAAAGAAATGTTAGAGACAACTGTACGTTCCTCATTTGCCAATCAAGGTCAAATTTGTTTATGTGGTAGTCGCATTTTTGTGGAAGGGTCTATTTATAACAAGTTTAAAAAAGATTTTGTTAAAAAAGTAAAAGCATTAAAAGTTGGTAATCCTGCAGAAGCAGACACTAATTTAGGTGCTTTAGTTTCCAAACCACATTTAGAAAAAGTTTTAGATTATATTGACATTGCAAAAAAGGAAAACGGGACAGTTCTTTGTGGTGGGAATAAAGTGCTCGTGAAAGGATTTGAAAACGGGTATTATTTAGAACCTACAATAATTGAATTAAAAACAGATGAATGTAGAATTAATCAAGAAGAAGTTTTTGGACCAGTTGTAACTATAATGCCTTTTAATAATGAGGATGATGTTATTCAAATGGCAAACAAAGTAAAATATGGATTATCAGCAACCATTTGGACCAATAACTTAAAAAGAACCATGCGTTTAAGTAATCAAATTCAAGCAGGAATAATTTGGGTAAACACATGGATGATGCGCGATTTACGAACTCCGTTTGGCGGAACCAAAGCAAGCGGTGTTGGACGTGAAGGTGGCTTCGAAGCATTACGCTTTTTCACAGAAGCAAAAAACATTTGTATAAAATATTAACAGATATGGATTTAAAAATAAACAATAAGAACGCTTTGGTATGTGGAAGCACACAAGGAATAGGTAGAGCAACGGCTATGGCATTAGCTGCCGAAGGCGTAAACGTTACATTAGTAGCTAGAAATAGAGATAAACTTAAAGCCGTTTTAGAAGAATTACCTAAACACAGAAATCATAGTTACATTGTTGCAGATTTTTCAAAACCAAGAGAATTACAAGAACAAATAATAAAGTTCATCGAAAAAAATCACGGATTTCATATAGTTATAAATAATACTGGCGGACCAAGAAGCGGCAATATACTTACAGCTAGCTTAGAGGAGTTTGATAATGCTTTTACGATGCATTTAAAATGTAATCATGTTTTGGCCCAAGCAACAATCCCATTTATGAAAACCGAAGGTTTTGGAAGGATAGTTAATATAATTTCAACGTCGGTAAAAGAACCTATTCCAGGTTTAGGAGTCAGCAATACTGTTAGAGGAGCGGTAGGAAATTGGAGTAAAACACTCGCTACAGAAGTTGGCCCGTTTGGAATTACTGTTAATAATGTTTTACCGGGATTTACTGAAACGGTACGTTTAACAGAAATTATTAATATTAAAGCGAATGCCTCTAAAACTTCCATTGAAGAAATGACCGAAATCATGAAAAATTATGCGCCCGCTAAACGTTTTGCAAAACCTGAAGAAACTGCAAATGTTATTACATTTTTAGCCAGTGAAGCGGCGAGCTATGTAAATGGAATAAATGTCCCTGTAGATGGAGGTAGAACAAAAAGTTTGTAACTTTATAATTGAAAAATAACTGCGTGAAAGAGTATATCAAGCTACCGAGTAGTGAATAAATCTCGACCCGAAAAGGGCACGCTCAAAACATTAAGACATGAGTAAATTATTTCCTCCCATTAATTTTAAAGCTTGGATTGAAGAAAATAGACATCTTTTAAAACCACCCGTTGGTAATAAAGTAGTCTGGAAAAATGGTGATTTTATTGTTATGGTTGTTGGAGGACCAAACAGCAGAAAAGATTATCATTATAACGAAACACCAGAATTTTTCTATCAGGTTGAAGGAGATATCATTTTAAAAGTTATAGAAAATGGCACTCCCAAAGATATTCATATAAAAGAAGGTGATATATTTTTATTACCTCCTAAAGTGCCACATTCACCCCAACGAGGTGCAAATACCGTAGGATTAGTCATTGAATACCCAAGAGAGGAAGGTGTAAAAGATGCGCTACTTTGGTTTTGTGAAAATTGTACAACAAAATTATATGAGGAAGATTTTACCTTAGATAATATTGAAACTGATATGCCCAAAATATTTGACAACTACTACAATAATAAAGTTAAACGTAGTTGTCCTAATTGCGGAGACATCATGCAACCACCAAAAAAAGTAAAAATAGATTAAACACTTAATTATTCTTAACTTCTCAGGAATTAAACATGAAACGAAAACTTAGAATTAACGGTCATTCCCATTTACTTCCTTATCCAGAGGAAATTCCTGATTATATGCAAGAAAAAGGAATATTTTGGGTAGATAAAGACAGGAAATTCATGCTCCAGAAAGATTGGAGCAGACCAGTAACCGATTCCAGCTTTTTTTTACATGAAAAGTTAGAATGGATGGAACGAAATAATCTTGATCATGCCGTTGTTTTAAATCTCTCTCAACTTTATGGAAATGGTCTGCGAGTGGAAGAAATGAAAAAGGCCCTGCGTTTTCAAAACGACTTTAACGCTAAAATTCAGCATGAAAACCCCAGCAAATTTACATGTGGTTTTGTAGTACATCCAGGGTTTATAAGAAGTGCATGCTGGGAAGTTGAGCGTTGTGTTGAAACTCATGGCATGCAATTATTATGCTTACCAACACATTACATGGACACTATAGGAACTTGGCGCTGTATTTTTGATGAAGAAAATGAACCTATTTTTGAGCTTGCAAACAAATACAATTTAGCGGTAGAAATACACCCATATGACGGTGAAAAGTTTATAAAATTAGAAAACACTTCATGGCGTTTTCATCTTATTTGGATGTTGGCGCAATGTGCAGACGCATATCATTTTTTAACGCTAAATGGCTATCAAGAAAAATTTCCAAACATGAGAACTTGTTTTGCTCATGGTGGGCAATTGGCACAAATTAATTTAGGACGGCGAATACAAGGGTTTGATGGCAGACCTGATTTGTTTGAAGGGAAACATCATCCTAGAAAAGCTGTAGGTCATAAAAATATTTTCTTTGACACTTTAGTTCATGATACTGGTGGCTTAGAGTTATTAATACGCAATCATGGATCTAAACAAGTTATTATGGGGCTTGATGACCCTTATCCTTTAGGTGAAATGGAAAGCGCCAAACAATCGTCTTATCCCGGTAAAATATTGGATTTGGCCTTAGATAGAAAAATAATTAATCAAGATGAATATCATGCTATTTGGGAGGACAATGTGATTCAGTGGTTATGTGGTGATGATAAAGCTGCCAAAGAAAAATTAGTTAATAGAATTTTAAGTTAATGCATTTTATACCCGAAGAATTAAATAATTATGTTGTAAATCACTCTGAACAAGAACCAGAATTATTACAGCAATTAACACGTGAAACGTATCAAAAAATTTTACAACCTAGAATGCTAAGTGGGCATTATCAAGGGCGTGTTTTGAGTATGATTTCTAAGATGTTAAATCCAAAAAATATTCTTGAAATAGGAACTTACACAGGGTATTCTGCGTTATGCTTGGCTGAGGGTATGCAAGCCGATGGTAAATTACATACAATCGAAATTAATGAAGAATTGATTGATTTTCAGCGATCTTATTTCGAAAAATCTAGTTACGGTAGTCAAATTGTACAACATTTAGGCGATGCATTACATATTATACCAAAATTTGATATAAATTTTGATTTGGTTTTTATCGACGCAGATAAAGAAAACTACACAAATTATTTTAATATAATTATTGATAAATTAAATTCGGGAGCTATTATTTTATCCGATAACGTCCTTTGGAGTGGTAAAGTTATAGAAGCTTTACAACCCGAAGATACCTCAACTAAAGCCCTAATAGAGTATAATTCGTTATTAAAAGAAGATACCCGCATAGAAACCGTTGTTTTACCTATTAGAGATGGCTTAACCATATCTAGAAAAATATAAAGACGAAATGCTTTTGCTAATCAAGTGTCTAACAACTATGACGCTAATTCAAAAACTTTTCCTTTATTATTATTCAATTTATTTCTTTCTAACAATCTACTGATTGAACTAAAGAATAAATCATTATCAAATGGTTTTGTAATAATATCATCAAAGCCTATATCTAACTTGTTATCCAATAATTCATCTTGATGAGAAGCCGTTAATGCAATTATAGGAATTTGATTATTAACCTTTCTTATTTCCATTGTAGCGTCATAACCATCCATTACAGGCATATTAATATCCATTAATATTAAATCATATTTATTGCTTTTAAAAGCTTCATATGCCTTAAGCCCGTTATCAACAATATCAAATTGAAAATTTTGTTTTTTCAATAAATTACTCGTTACAATTTGATTTATTTTATTGTCCTCTGCAATTAATATTCTAATGTTTTTAGAATCAGAATTCGCTAATTTATTATCATCCTTTTTTATTTTAATAGCTTCAATCGCTTTATGGTCAATTTTAAAACTTATAACAAAACCGAAGGTTGACCCTATTCCTACCTCACTATCAAGTTCGATTTTACTATCAAATAAAGCCACAATTTTATTTGTTATAGAAAGTCCTAATCCTGCTCCTTGATAATTAGTATTAGAATTTTCACTTAGTTGAGTAAAGTTTTCGAAGATACTTTCTTGTTTTTCTTTTGGAATTCCTGGACCATCGTCATTTACTTCAAAACGTATTTTAGCTTCATCGTTGTTTGAATCTTGTAATATTGCTTTAATATAAATATTTCCGTTTTGAGTGAATTTTATACTATTTCCTATTAAATTAAATAATACTTGTGTTAACCTTAATTTATCACACATTACGAACTCTGGTAAACAGTCATCAATTAGAATGTGAATTTTATTATTTGATTCATCCAAGCTATAATCAAATGAATCTGTAACATCTTGAATAAGTGATTTTATGTTAACTGATGAATTATTTAATTCAACTTTATTTGTTTCAATTTTACCAACATGTAAAATATCGTTGATTAAATTTAACAGATAATCGCCAGAATATTTCAGTGATTTTAAATATTTAGTATCGCGTTTATTTAAATTATTGTTTTCTAACATAATTGACGTTAACCCAACAACGCCATACAATGGAGTTCTTAATTCATGAGACACATTAGAAATAAATTTAGATTTTAATTTAGACGATTCTTCGGCTAAATCCTTTGCTATTTCTAGTTTCTTATTTTGAGTTTTAAGCGTATTACTTAATCTAATTTTAGTATTGTAATTAATTAAAAGTGTTATAAAAGAAATTAATAATAAAAAGGCTGCGATGGTCAAGTAAATATTAAAGTTTTTTGTTGATTCAGTTATTTGTTCTTGAAGGATTCTGCCTTCATTAGCCCATTTAGCCTCTTGTTTATATATTTCAATTTGTAGTTTAGATTTGATAATATTATCTTGTCTTAATACCTCTTCATTATTGTATTTATCAATAGCGCTTTCGCGTTGAAGTAACATAGTATAAGCCAATTCACTTTTACCAGTTTTTTGTAATGAAAAAGAATAGTCTTTATAAATTTTACTAATTAGTAAATTATTTTCTTGAGTTTCAGCTTGAAAAATTAATGCGTTTTTAGCAATTTCAAACTTTTCGTTTGCGAGGTTATATAAGTTCTTTTTTAAATAATAATTACCGTAAAAATAATTGAATTTACTCGTGTTATATTTATTGGCAGGAAGGTGCTCAAGGTTATTCTTAGCCCTTAATAAATAGGTAAGCACTTCATCTGTAATATTTCTATTTAAATATACTTCACACAAATTCATGTTAATATTGAATAATATTCTGTGCTGATCGTCCTTATTATTTATATCATTAACTTCATTTTTTAAAGCATATTCATAAGCTTTATTTAAATAAGGTAAAACGTCTTTTGATGTTTTAATTTTACCATACAATTTCCCAAGGTTTAAGTAAGAACTAGCAATTAAGTAATTATCATCAATTTTTTTTGATAATTTCTGCATTTTAAAGAAGCTAGATTCTGCACTAGCATAATTTTGCATGTTCATGTATATTTTACCCAAAGTGAAGTGAGCAACAGCATTTCCATAATCATCATTAAGAGAATCTGCAATTTTAACGGCTTTATTAAACTCGCTAAAAGAATTTATAATGTCGTTTTTATGGTAGTAATTTAATGCGAGTGTATTTATACTATCAATTTGATGTATAATATCACGTTCACTATTACCGAAAGAATAAAAAAATGCAGAAATCAGCAAAAAACTGAAAAGTAGTTTTGTTTTCATGAGGTTAATTATTATAGATTTGGGATTACCAAACTATAAAAGCATCTAATTACCTTGTGTTTTTTAGCATAATAATAGTTAAAATGATAGATTTTTTCGACCAAAAAGAATAATTAGCAAAAAAAGCGGATGAAAATCCTACCCTTTTGCCTATAATTTTCGCTTTACTGAACCTGTGAAGTCTTCTATATCGTCTTTGACTTTATCGATCTCCTTTTTAACGTCAGAAGTTATACTAGTATCTAAACCGTTTTTCTCAGCGGTTTTTGTTATTTCGTGCTTAATATCATTCGTCGCGTCTTTTAGAGTACGCATACCTTTACCCAATCCTCGAGCGATTTCAGGTAATTTATCGGCTCCAAAAACCATTATAGCTATAAATAGTATAAAGGCTATTTCGGCTCCACTGATAAATAAAAATGTAGCAAGTTGTATCACAATACAAATATAGTGAGTTGTTACAATACAATAAAGAATAATTGATTGGTTTAATTTAGTTGCTTCTTTAAACTTATTCACAAATAAAAAAGCCGACTTAAAAAAGTCGGCTTTTTCTATTAATAAGGATTAATTATCCTTGTACTTTTTCTTTAAACTTTTCAAATTCATTTTCATTATCATATTTAGGCCATGAATTATTTGAAGTATCTACATCGGCAGTTTCTAAATCTGGATCTACAACTATGCTAGTTATAGCTTTTCCTGTTCTGAAAACCTTTTTTACTTCATTTTCATTATATCGCCAAATTTGAGCAGGAAATGTTTGTCTTTCTTTGGTACCATCTTCAAAAGTTACTTCCAAAATAATTGGCATTACTAATCCACCTGGTTTTTCAAAAGTAACTTCATAATAATATTTTGGTGCGTCTAATAAATTGGACTTTTCTGTTTCAGATAACCCCTCAAGATGATTAGTTAAAACCTCGAAATCAGTAATATTTTTTGCATCAGTTGGAATTACGCCATCTTCTGCTTGAGCAAAATAAATCAACTTGTCTTTATAATCATCAAGGTTCATACGATATCGCTTCGCTAATTCTATAGCTTCTTTACTAGGTTTATCAGTTAGGTAATATTGTTTTACTTCTTTAACTCCTATATCAGTATAATCTGTGGTATAAAACCAACCTCTCCAGAACCAATCTAAATCCATTGCCGACGCATCTTCCATAGTTCTAAAAAAATCAGCTGGTGTTGGGTGTTTAAACATCCATCTTTGAGAATAAGTTCTAAAAGCATAATCAAATAACTCTGGCCCCATAATAGTCTGTCTTAACATGTACAAACCAGCAGCCGGTTTAGTATAGGCATTTGGTCCAAATTGATGTACATAATCTCCATGCGACATAATTGGTGATAAATAACTTTGATCACCTCCCATATAAGGTATGATGTCTTTTGGTAAGTTACCCGTTATAAAATTAGGGTCGTAGTCCAATTCCGCCAAAGTTTCTACAAAGGAATTTAATCCTTCATCCATCCATGTCCATTGACGTTCATCACTATTTACAATCATAGGAAAAAAATTATGACCAACTTCATGAGTAATTACGCCAATCATTCCTCTTTTTAATCTTTCAGAATAAGTTCCGTCCGGATTTGGACGCCCATAATTAAAGCAAATCATTGGGTATTCCATTCCCATTTCGGCATGAACAGAAACGGCTTTATTATAAGGGTAATCAAATGTTAATTTCGAATATTCTTCTAATGTATTTGCCACTACTCTTGTTGAGTGTTCTTCCCATAATGGGTTTCCTTCCTTTGAATATAATGAAATTGCCATCACAGACCTTCCATTAATATCTACAGCCATGGCATCCCAAATAAATTTTCTTGAAGTTGCAAAAGCAAAATCTCTTACTTTATTAGCTTTAAAATGCCATGTTTTTAGGTTTGAACTTTTTACTTTCTCTGCTGCTTCTGCTTCTTCTTGTGTTACAATAAAAACAGGGTCTTTAAATGACTTTTTTGCAACTTCAAATCGTTTTAATTGTTCTTTAGTTAAAGTTTCCTTCGGGTTCTGTAATACTCCTGTCGCTTCTAATTTATGGTCTGCTGGGACTGTTAACTTAACATCATAATCGCCAAACTCCAAAGCAAACTCACTTCTTCCCCAAAATTGCATGTTTTGCCACCCTTCAACATTATCATAAACACAAAGCCTTGGAAAGAACTGAGCTATTACATACGTGCTGTTACCATCAGGAAACGCTTCATAGCCAGATCTTCCACCATCTAACACATGATTATTTACATTATACCACCATTTAATTTGAAACTTAAATACTTCGTTCGGCGCTAATGGTTTAGGTAAATTTATACGCATCATCGTTTGATTTATTGTAAAAGGCAAATCGGAACCATCATTATTTTTAACATAATCTATGTTAAATCCGCCATCAAATCGCTTTTTTAAATTTGCTTTTGTAAACCTTTCTGCACTGTTAATAGCTGAGCTAAAACTTTCAGAAGTAATATCTGGTGTTTTTGAGTCCCTCGCACGCATATTTTGATCTAACTGCACCCATAAGTATTCTAAATAATCTTTTGAATTGTTGTGATAAGTTATTTTTTCATCACCAAATATTTGGTTTTTATCTTCATCTAAACGAATATTCATAACATAATCTACCTTTTGTTGGGTGTAGGCGTAACCTGGTGCACCGGAAGCTGTTCGTGTTTCGTTCGGAGTTGGTAATAGATCCTTCATTTGCCTGAACTTGTTCTGATCGGTATGACCTTGAGGTTTCGTTTTTACTTGATCTTGAGCAAATGCCGCCGAAGAAATAAAAACAATTGATAAAATAAGATGCGTCAGTTTTTTCATTTTTTTAATTTATGTTTTATTTAAAAAAGCATTCTTTTTATTGGCTTTTTTTAGAAGATTGTTATTAAAAGTCGTCGAATGTAATGAATTCCGAGGGTAATTGGCTCAATTTTAATTAAAATTTAACACCACAAATTTATTTTTAACAGTTAGTATGGCACTTTTCTGTTCAGGGTATATTTTTGTTTTTACAATATTCTGCTGATCTTTAAATAATTCAAATAATACTTGGTTACTTATTTCTATTGATTTTATATTCTTTAATCCTTCTATTTCTAAATAACAACGCATAATATCACCTTCATATTCCTTTCCTATGAACGCGATATTTTTAATTTTTTTGTTAACTTTTATAATAATCTTTTCTTTTAAATATTTTTTTATAAAAGCGTCAGCCGCTTCAGGTATGTTCTCTCCAGACAGCGTTATTTTATCATCATATTTCTTTCTCAATACATTTTCAAAATCGTCAATAAAAATTCTGGAAGTTATTTGCAAAGATTGTTTTTCTCCAATATAATTAATTTGCGTAACGCTAACGTAATATTTATGAAGACTTGTAAAAGCCAATAAGGGAAGTATTATTAGCAATACTAATAACTTAGATACTTTCATTTAATTATTTTTAGCAAATTTAATTAATATGGTAGTTCAAAAAGTATTCCGAAAATAAATTAATCTAATTGATTATTAAAATTTTGATTAAATTGTTTGAATTTCATAACAAATAAACCATATTTAATTCATCTTGAATAGCTTGGACTCAATGTTTCTAGCTTGCCATTAATAGTATTATTCAAACCAAATTTTTCTATTTCTTAGAATTTAAAAACGCCCCGCTTTTTTTGTTTAGAATTTCTAGAAATTCCATTTCTTTTCCATAATTTAATAATGAAAAATCAAAATCATCATTTTGAACATACTGTATAAACTCTTCTACACGATGTTCTGGAATATTAAAATTATCTACTAAAAACTCTGAACCAAAATAATATTTAATAGACTCGATAGGTACATCTGGAACACCTGCTTTCTTTTTGTCTTTTACATTTGATCGAAACAATGGAAGTAATAATTGATCTACAACGTTAACTATGTTTAGCCCATTAACCATAGTTTGCCGGTTAGAATTAACAGCTGTGTTTTTTATTTCAGATCTGTAATCTTTTTCAAAATCATACTCTGCACTATGTTTGACACCAAAATATAAAGCATCTAATTTTGGTTTAAAAGGATTAGAGGCTTCCATATCAGTATATAAATCTCCTGTTAATCCTTTTGTAAATACAATAACTTCATCTAGTTTATTTATTTCTTCAATTAAAAACAACTTCATTTTTTTTGATTTAATGATGTCTTTATTCACCTTAAATTTTAAATTTTGATATTGTAATGCACTTATTTCAATAATATCGTTTAATGCGACCTGTAATGTAAACTCCCCCCTATCATCTGAAACCGCACCTTTGTTTGATGATGTGTTATAAATTGTTATCCCAGAAATATCGTTGCCTTCGACAATAATTTTTCCAGAAACTTGAATTCTGTCAACGTTTTGTGAAACAGAATAAAATGAAGTTATAAGTGCTAAAAAGAAAGTTAATTTTTTCATATTATTTTTATCTTCAAATTACTATTTTAATTCGTATTTATAAAGTAAAATATATGAAAATTTTGTCGAAATTATTTTTTGTTTACCTTTCGCTTAAACAATAATTTTTATGCAAAACATTATAATAGCGAGCACTTCCACATTACACAACAGTGGCTATTTAAATTATATTTTAGATGACCTAAAGTTATTTTTTAAAAAAGCCAATACTATTCTATTTATTCCTTACGCAAGACCAAGTGGTATATCTCACGATGATTACACTAATAAAGTGAGTGAAGCATTTTCTGAAATTGACAAAAAAGTAAAAGGCATTCATGAATTTGAAAACCCTATTGAAGCTATAATAAATGCCGAAGCTATTTTTGTAGGTGGTGGTAATACATTTGTATTAACGACTCAATTGTATAAAAATAACTTAATTAAGGAATTAAAATCAACTATTAAAAAAGGAATACCCTATTTAGGTACAAGTGCAGGTAGTAACATTTGTGGACTAACCATAAAAACAACTAATGATATGCCAATTGTATATCCGCCAAACTTTAATGCTTTGGGTTTAGTGCCATTTAACATTAATCCGCATTATTTAGATCCGGATTTGGGTAGTAAACACATGGGAGAAACTAGGGAAACCAGAATAAAAGAGTTTCATAATTTTAACACACAGCCTGTTATTGGGTTACGCGAAGGAAGTTGGTTACATGTAAAAGATGATTCTATAATTTTAAACGGATCGTTAACAGCTCGTATTTTTGAATACAATAAGACACCTTATGAAATAGAAACTGGAAGTGAACTAAATCATTTAAAATAAAAAAACTTCATATTTCTATGAAGTTTTTGAGCGGGAGACCAGGTTCGAACTGGCGACATTCAGCTTGGAAGGCTGACGCTCTACCAACTGAGCTACTCCCGCAATAAAGCCCGACAAATATATATAAACCGTTAATTCCTACAAAAATAAAATTATAGTTTTTTCAAAAAATGATATCCTAAAATTTCAAATCCTTCATTAAAGTAAAATTTATGTGATGGTGGATTATTTACATAGGTATTTAGTTCCATAGCTTCACAGTTTTTAGTTTTCACATAGCTATAAATCCATTTGAAAAATTGTTTGCCCAATCCTTTATTTCTATATTCTTCATCAATAAAAACATGATCTGGTTCAACACTTTTTCCTGAATAATGTCTTGTACAGAACCACAAACCACAAACCCCAATTAATGTCGCATTATCATAAATCACGGCACACTCGTAATTTTGAGTAATCATTTCTGCAAAACGACTCTCCATCACTTCATCGGTAACCTTGTTACCATTTAGTTTCTGAACTAAAGGAATTACTAAATTTATTTTTTCCTTTTCTAAAATTTTATATATAATTGGCATAAATTAGTTTTATGTGAAGTTAATAATTACTTAAAATATTTTATAAGTTTGAAATATAAAATTTAAACTACAATTCTTATTAGTAATTTAAACTATAAAATAAAAACAATTCCATCTACAGAAACTTACTCTGTTAGGCATCCTATCTTAAGAAAAGGAATGCCATTTGAGTCTTGTGTTTTTGACAGTGACGATGCTACTCATACAATTCATTTAGGTATTTATATTAGCGAAGAACTAATCGGAGTTTGTTCTTTTTTTAAAAATAACTTTATTAAAATTCCCGTTGAAAATCAATACCAACTTCGTGGAATGGCTGTGTTGAGCGAATTTCAAAATAAAGGCTTTGGGAAAGTTTTATTAAGCGAAAGTGAATCTTTGCTAAAAAACAAAAACACCAACTTAATTTGGTGTAATGCCAGAGAAATAGCAGTGAATTTTTATAAACAAAATGGCTATAAAGTTATTGGAGATCCATTTATAATAAAAGAAATTGGTTTGCATTATGTGATGTTTAAAACCATTGCTTAAATAAAACTATCGACATCATGATTTTCAGAATCTAATCATTTAAAATTTTGTAAATTTAAATCCCTTAAGAATTTTTTAAAATGAGAAGTAAAAATTTTAAAGTTAGACTGTTAATTGGTGTTGCGATTGCCTTGTTTTTTGTTTTTAAAAGATGTAGCCAACAGGAGGTAAACCCATATACTGGAAGAACACAGACTATATCGATGAATGCCGATGAAGAAATTGCAATAGGTTTACAAAGCGCTCCCCAAATGGCCCAACAATATGGCGGTTTGCATCCTAACAATCAATATCAAGCGCTAGTAGATAATGTTGGTAATAAATTAGTAAATAATAGCATAGCGAAACAAACCCCATATAAATACGAGTTTCATCTGTTAGCTGACCCGAATACTATTAATGCTTTTGCATTGCCTGGCGGTCCAATTTATATTACGTACGCCCTATTTTCAAAATTAGAGAATGAAGACCAATTGGCAGGTGTTTTAGGTCATGAGGTTGGACATGTATTAGGAAGACACAGTGCAGAGCGTATTGCAGAAAGTCAATATTGGCAAGGATTAGCTACAGCCGGTTCTGTGGGTGCAGACATAGGAGGATTAGTTAGTGGTATTGGACAAAACACATTACTAACCAATGGACGTGATGATGAACTTGAAAGTGATGATTTAGGTGTTAGGTTTATGATTAAAGCGGGTTACAATCCTGAAGAAATGATTGGTGTTATGGAAATATTAAAAGATGCTGCAGGACCAAATCGTTTACCAGAATTTAAAAGTACCCACCCAGATCCTGATAATAGAATTGAAAAAATACAAGAAGCTATAAAAAAATATAGAAATAAAAAAAAGCCTTGAAAACAAGGCTTTTTTTATGAGTGACTAGCTCAAATAATTATTAAATACTATAATTATTTTTCTTTTTCATCAACGCTTCTTTAATTATTGCGGCGGCGGCTTCTGCACCGTGTAATTCGGCATATTTTAAAGCGGTCATTCTTTTATCAGATTTTGCTTTTAGGTCTGCACCATGAGTAATTAAAAGCCTTAAAATTTCAGTTCTATTAAACTTTGCAGCATACATAATCGGTGTCATTCCGTTAGATTTTTCATTTACGTCTGCACCTCTCGCTATAAGTTTTTGTACTGTTTCTAAATCACCTTTAGCAATTGATACACAAAATGAATTTACTTTAAAAAAATACTCAACATTGCTTGAGTTAATGTCGTTTGAATTTGTTTTTGCATTTACGTTTGCCATTGTGAAACATAATGCGATTGCGGAAATAATGATTGTTTTTTTCATGATGAAAGATTTTAATTTGATTAAATAATTCGTTTTTTGATATACTAAATAGACGACAAAAAAATCATTTTGTTACGGTCAAAATGTTTTATAACAGATATTTAACCTTTAATTCACAAAACATTAACTAAATAAAACGGTTAATATAAAAGTGCGAAAAGCCCTAAATACTAGAGCTTTTAATATATTCTATACCAAGTTTTATTAAACTTAGCTATCTTTGTTTTTGTATTAAAATTTTAACAAAAAATGAACAAAAAAGTTATCCTAATGATACTTGATGGATGGGGAAATTCTCCAGATCCGAAGGTCTCTGCAATCGATCATGCAAATACACCTTTTATCGATTCTCTTTATAAAAAATATCCTTTTGCTACTCTTCGCACCGATGGTTTACATGTAGGTTTACCAGAAGGCCAAATGGGAAACAGTGAAGTTGGACACATGAATTTAGGAGCTGGAAGAATCGTTTATCAAGATTTGGTAAAAGTAAATTTAGCTGTTAAAAACAAAACCTTGAACACAGAAAAAGTTTTAGTAGATGCTTTTAATTATGCGAAAACCAATAATAAAAATGTTCATTTTTTAGGATTATTGAGTGATGGTGGCGTTCATTCACATATAAATCATTTGTTTGGACTATTGGATGCTGCTAACGATTTTGGTTTAAAAAATACCTTTGTTCACGCATTTACTGACGGAAGAGATGTAGACCCGAAATCTGGATTTGGATTTCTAACAGAATTAGAAACACATATAGAGAATACACCAAGTAAAATAGCCACTGTTACGGGAAGGTATTATGCCATGGATAGAGATAAGCGTTGGGAACGTGTTAAGTTAGCGTACGACGGGATGGTAAATGGCCTCGGAGAAAAATCAAAAAATGTCACAGAAACAATTCAAAAAAGTTATAATGATGATATTACCGACGAGTTTATAAAACCAATTATTATGGTGGATGAGTCTGGTGAGCCACTTACTAAAATAAAAGATGGTGATGTGGTAATATTTTTCAATTTTAGAACAGATCGTGGTCGCGAATTAACAGAGGCTCTAACACAAGCTGATTTTCATGAACAAAACATGCATAAATTGAATTTACATTATGTTACCTTAACAAACTACGACGATACATATAATAATGTAAATGTTATTTTTAATAAAGACAATCTAACTGAAACTTTAGGAGAAGTACTTTCTAAAAATGGTAAGAAACAAATTAGAATTGCCGAAACAGAAAAATATCCACATGTAACATTTTTCTTTTCTGGAGGACAAGAAAAAGAATTTGAAGGCGAAACACGTATTTTAAGAAACTCGCCAAAAGTAGCAACCTACGATTTAAAACCCGAAATGAGTGCTTTTGAATTGCGCGATGCTTTAATTCCAGAATTAAAAAAAGGAGATGTAGATTTCGTTTGTTTAAATTTTGCAAATGGCGATATGGTAGGGCACACTGGCGTAATGGATGCCGCAATTAAAGCGTGTGAAGCTGTTGATGAATGTGTAGAAGATGTTGTTACTACCGCTTTAGAAAATGGTTACACCACTTTACTAATTGCAGATCATGGAAACTGCGAGACTATGATAAATCCTGACGGTTCACCCAATACCGCACATACAACAAACCCGGTGCCCGTGATATTAATTGATAACGAATTAACACATATAAAAGATGGTATATTAGGTGATATGGCGCCTACTATTTTAAAAATTATGGGTGTTAAACAGCCAGAAGCTATGACACAACACCCTCTTGTTTAATTATTAAAATATTTTTTGTTGTACTTTTGAAAAACTCAAGTCTCACTTAATGAATTTTGACCAACATTTAATTATCGCTGTCGATTTTGATGGCACCATTGTGGAAGATGCCTACCCAAGCATTGGTAAACCTATGCTTTTTGCGTTCGAAACTTTAAAGAAATTGCAAGAAGATGGTCATCGCCTTATTTTATGGACTTACAGATATGGTAAAAGGCTTGATGAAGCTGTTAAATTCTGTGAAGAAAATGGAATTCATTTTTATGCAGTTAATAAAAGTTTCGCGGAAGAAGAATTTAATAATGAAGTGAGCAGAAAAATTCATGCTGATTTATTTATCGACGACAGAAATATAGGTGGATTTCCTGGATGGGGTGAAGTTTACCAACTATTAACAAACGAAACACCTCCAATTCCCATAAAGAAAAAAGGTTTCTTTAGTTTCTTTAAATAATTTACTTTACCATCTTTTCTTAACCATTATTTATATAAAAGGTGATTCTTTCATTTTAATTATCTTTGCCATTATTTTTTAAGCATGATTGTAGTAAAAACAAAAGAAGAAATTGAATTGATGCGTGAAAGCGCACTAATTGTGTCCAAAACTTTAGGAGAAGTTGCTAAGGCCATTAAACCGGGTGTAACCACTTTATATTTAGATAAAATTGCAGAAGAACATATTAGAGACCATGGGGCAATTCCAGGTTTTTTAGGGCTTTACGATTTTCCTAACACCCTTTGCATGAGTCCTAACTCACAAGTAGTTCACGGTATTCCTAATGGTGAGCCTTTAGTAGAAGGTGATATTATTTCTATTGACTGTGGCGCGTTAAAAAACGGTTTTTATGGAGATCATGCATACACGTTTCCTGTTGGAAAAATTGATAAAGAAACTGAAAAACTACTTCAAGTTACTAAAGAATCTTTATACGTCGGTATACGAGAATTTAAAGCAAATAATAGGGTTGGTGATGTTGGCTTTGCTATTCAAAAATATTGTGAAGATCATGGTTACGGTGTTGTTAGAGAATTGGTTGGGCATGGTTTAGGAAAAAAAATGCACGAAGATCCTGAAATGCCAAATTATGGAAAACGCGGTAGAGGTAAAAAATTTGTTGAAGGTATGGTAGTTGCTATTGAACCTATGATTAATATGGGAACACATCGCATAAAACAACATAGAGATGGTTGGACTATTACAACTTTAGATAACAAACCTAGTGCACATTTTGAGCATGATGTTGCCTTAATCGATGGCAAACCAGAGCTGCTTTCAACGTTTGCGTATATATATGATGCTTTAGGTATTAAAAGTGATGAGGAAGCAGAATTTAGAAAAGAAGCCTTAGTTTTATAGTATGAATTATAATATTGACAATATCACTCCTATAGAATTAGCTAAAGGTATTACAGGTAAATATGTGCATTCAAAAAACATGACTATTGGCTTTGTTACTATTGAAAAAGGAGCAGTATTACCCTCCCATTCGCATACCCATGAACAAACAACTCAAATAATTTCCGGTAAATTAGAAATGACTATTGATGGCGTTAAGCAATTATTAGAACCAGGTTCAATAACAATAATACCATCCAATGCACTTCATAATGCTTTTGCATTAACCGATTGTATTGTTACAGATACGTTTTATCCTGTAAGAGAAGATTATAAATAATCGCTTTTGAAAAAACTTTTCAAATTTATACTCAATACAATCCCAAGACCTTTATTAATAAGGTTAAGTTACATTGCGCGCCCTGTTTTGGTATTTTTCTTAAAAGGAAAAATATTTACAGACCCCATTGATGGTAAAAGTTTTAAAACATTTTTACCATATGGTTATGGCATCCAGCGCAACAATGTATTATCACCCTCTACATTAAGCTTAGAACGACATCGTCTACTTTGGTTATATCTCAAGAATGAAACTAACTTCTTTACAACTAACTTAAAAGTTTTACATTTTGCTCCTGAACAAGCATTTTATAAACGGTTTAGAAACATGAGCAATTTGGATTATCTTACTACCGATTTAAATTCACCATTAGCTGATGTAAAGGCTGATATTTGTAACCTGCCGTTTAAGGAGAATGAATTTGATGTTATTTTATGCAATCATGTTTTGGAGCACATACCAGACGATACCAAAGCAATGCAAGAGTTATATCGCATATTAAAACCAAGTGGATTTGGTGTTTTTCAAATTCCTCAAGATCTAAGCCTTGATATTACTTTTGAAGATAATAGCATCACAGACAAAAAAGAACGTGCTAAAATTTTTGGGCAATATGACCATGTTCGTGTTTATGGTCGTGATTATTTTGATAAACTTTGTAACATCGGTTTTAAAGTAGATGCTGTTGATTATACTTCAAAGTTTTCTGACGAAGATATCCAGAAATATTGTCTAGCCAAAGGTGAAATTATTCCTGTAGTTTATAAAAGTTAACTATCTGGAAAATCATTTAGTGGCATCGTTTCAAATTCTCCTTTATCATTTTCAAAAATCAAAAACACTTTTAATTTAGGATGAAGTTTTAAAAACTCTATTACTTTTTCAATTCCCATGGTTTTAAATGCGGTAGCATAAGCATCAGCGGTCATACAATTTTCAGCTATTACAGAAATGCTAAGTAAATTAGTTTTACTAGGGTAACCGGTTTTTGTATTAATAATATGAGTATACCTGTTTCCATCATCATCAATTTTATATTTTCTATAAGTTCCAGAAGTTGCCATAGCTTCATCCTGTAAACTAATAGCTTTTAAAATAGATTGGGTGCCATCAAAATGTGGCATTTCAACCCCTACTTTCCAAGGAGATTGTTTTTCAGTATTTAAACCCTTAACCCTTATTTCTCCACCTATTTCAACCAGATAATTCTTTACTTTATTCGACTCTAAAAACTCTCCAATCACATCAACGCCGTAACCTTTGGCAATAGCGTTAAATTCTAAATAAACATTCGGGTTGTTCTTTCTAATAGAATTTTCAAATCTATATGTTTTATTGAAACCAACATATTGCATCAAACTATCAATTATTAAACTATCGGTAATTTCAATCGTGTTTTCTGCTCCAAACTTCCAGGCGTTTACAACATTTCCAATTGTAGGATCAAAAGCGCCTTCTGTTTGTTCGAACACTTCTTTTGAGGCATCATAAACTTTTATAAAATGTTCATCGATAACATTGGATTCATTTCTATTTAATTTTGAAATATCTGAATTGACTTGATATGTTGAAAGTGATTTATTTATTACATAAAACAAACTATCAAACTGTGTTTCATAATTTATTTTGGAATCGTAAATAATTGAATAACTAGTTCCAAAAACAGATCCCGAAAGCTTTGTGTTTTTTACTTCCGATTTTTTACAAGAAAACCCAATAGTAATTAAAAACACTAACAATATCCTTTTCATAAATATGGCTTAGGATTAATTTAAATTTGTTTCTAGTACTTGAATGCCGTTATACTCAAATAAATACTCTTCATTTAAATAAATAGGCGCCTTTTCATCTTTTATATTACCCATACCAACCCCAGCATACAGTACTTTGGCATCATTCTCTCTAGCATGTTTCTTGAAAGTTTCCATCCAAACCAAATCATAATTATTAGGATTTTCAGGTAAAATTACTGCTCTAACAATAACAAAAAAGTATTGTTTATTCTTATCGATACAAACAAACTGAGGATGTTTTTTTAGCTTGCTATTCACAGCAATAAACTCAAAACCACGTTGCTCTAAATCTTTGCCAACATGATTCATTGCTAAATTATGTAATTCTTGCTCTGTTAGTGGTTTACTCATACTACAAAATTAATCATATATCTGTTAAACTAAAATATTGCTATAATTAATAATAAAAATTATTGAATTTATTTAATTTTAAGTATGCTTATTCATCAATTAATCTTGTCGCCATTTAATATAGTCCTCATGTTTAACTAATACGATATTTTATTTTTTTGTATCTTATATTTAAAATATTTAGGCATGAAAACTAGCAAACGATTTGACAAGGCTATTAGTAAACTTTATACTGCATTTAATTCTAATAAATTAATTCCAGATTGCTACAAACACTGTGCTGTGGGGAGTATTTTAGACAATACCGATAGTTGGAAACATCTATCAGACCATCATGGTTCTTTAAAACTTAATTATGTTGGAAATGTTCACCAAAGAATTGGTCGGAATTTTAATGGCTATTCACCAATAGAATTACTTAAAATTGAAGCTACTTTTTTAGAGGCTTGTGGCTATCAATTACCTCTGCATTATAAAAATGAGAAGCCAAAAAATCCCACGGATAAAAATGTTTTATTTAAAGGATTAAGTGACGTTATTAAGCTTTTATGCGAAATGGATTGTATTTCCAACGTTATGGATTATACAAAATTGTTTCAGCTTAAAAATGACAAGCCTACTTACGAAATAATGTAAACATTAGCATAAAAAAATGAATCACATTACAACCTTTTATTTAATTAAGTATTGTTTGAACCGGTTGTATACCAGTATATTCAAACAAGTAATCTTGATCTATGTATAATGGAAGATTTTCATCCTCTGCATTGCCTAAACCAATACCAGCGTAAAGTACCTTAGCATTCTTTTTATAAGCTTGATGTTTAAAAGACTCCATCCAAACCACATTATATTTATAAGGGTTAAATGGTAATTTTACCGCTTGTACAATTACATAATAATATTGATTGTCCTTGTCTACACAAATAAATTGAGGATGTTTTTGTAATTTATTATTTATAGTAATGAATTCAAAGCCTTGGTCTTCTAAATCTTTACCAACATGATTCATTGCTAAATTGTGTAATTCTTGTTCTGTAAGTGCTTTACTCATAATATAAAATTTAATTAAACATAATCTACCAACAATTTTGCTGGTTTAAATTTTACAAAAAAAGTATCTTACTTATTAAAATCATTAATTATTATAATAACTAAAAACAAAAAGTTTTTATAGTAATTAATGAGTTGTAAATTCTGTACATAAAAATAATGGGCTTTTTATTTTGACTATTTTTTAAGGTGAAAATATCAGCGACCATAAAAGAATAAACGTAGGTTAAAATCAATAAATAGGTTACTTTTTCATGTTAGTGTTTTTGGGGTTCAACAAGACAAATATAACATTTATTCGATGAAATGCAAATTTTTAACGATAAAATACACTATTTGTTTGTTTCACCACATTTTTTGACAAAAGTTTTTTAGAATATTTTTGTGTTTATTTACCTCTTCATATTAAATAAAGTCAGCCAAAAGAATATAAATCCTAACAGATAAGAAACATTATTACCAAGGCCGAATTCTATTATAAACGTGTTAAGCAAATAGCATTATTCAAATGATATTATGGATTATAGCAAATTCTTTTAAATAAACATCCTAAAGCAAAAAACTTAAAATTAAGGCATAAAAAAACCGACTTTAAAGTCGGTTTCTTTTTTATTTATAAAGGTGATTATATTATCCACCAAAATCATCAAATCTGATATGTTCATCAGGGATTCCAAAGTCTTCACCCATTTTTTGAACCGCTTTGTTCATTAATGGAGGCCCACAAAAATACAATTCAATATCTTCTGGAGACTCATGATGCTTTAAATAGTTGTCAATAACACAGTTGTGAATAAATCCAACAAACCCATCGCCTGGAGCATCAATGTTTTCCTTTACTTTCCAGTCATCTTCGGGTAATGGTTCTGACAATGCTAAGTGAAATTTAAAGTTTGGAAAATCTCGTTCCAATGCTTCAAAATGTTCTAAATAGAATAATTCACGTTTGGATCTACCACCATACCAATAAGAAACTTTTCTGCCAGTTTTCAAGGTTCTGAATAAATGATATAAATGCGAACGCATTGGAGCCATACCAGCACCACCACCAACATAAAGCATTTCGCTTTCTGATTCGTTTATAAAAAATTCGCCATAAGGACCAGATATGGTCACTTTATCTCCGGGCTTTTGATTAAATATATAAGATGACGCTATACCGGGATTTACATCCATCCATCCGTTTTTAGCACGATCCCATGGTGGACATGCTACACGCACATTTAACATAATTTCGCGCCCTTCAGCAGGGTATGAAGCCATTGAATATGCTCTTTCTATAGTTTCATTATTTTTCATTACCAACGGCCATAAACCAAACTTATCCCATTCTGCTTGAAACTTATCTGGTGATTCATGTTCATCAGGATGTGCTGTAATATCCATGTCGGTATATTTTACTTCACATGGAGGAATTTCAATTTGAATATATCCACCAGCCTTATAGCCCATATCTTCAGGAATTTCAACAACAAATTCCTTTATAAATGATGCCACATTATAGTTACGTACTACAGTTGCTTCCCATTTTTTAATACCAAAAACCTCTTCTGGAATGGTGATTTCCATATCTTGCTTTACTTTTACCTGGCAAGATAAACGGGCACCTTCAGCTAACTCTTTTCTCGAGAAGTGTGGTGTCTCAGTTGGTAAAGCTTCACCACCGCCTGATAATACATGACATTCACATTGAATACAAGTACCTCCGCCACCGCATGCTGATGGTAAAAATACCTTGTTACTACTTAGCGTGTTTAACAATGTGCTTCCTGAGGCAACCTCTATTTCACGTTCACCATTAATTAATATCTTTACTGGTCCAGATGGTGAAAGTTTTTGCTTTACAACTAATAATAAAGCAACTAACAATAACGTCACCAATAAAAAGGCTGCGACTGTCGCTATAATTGTTCCGATAGTACTTGCGGCTAATATCATCATATATTAATTATTTTGTCAAATCCACTACCAAGCTTACTGTTTCGGTAGCATCTTCAGTTTCTTTTTCTATTTCATTTTTTATTATAGCAGTTTTATCTTCTGCTTTTGGTGCATCATCTCCTCCGGTTAGCATACCTCCAAAACTCATAAAACCAATCGCCATAAGTCCTGTGATTATAAAAGTAATTCCTAAGCCTCTTAACGCTGGTGGTACAGCCGAATATCTAATTTTTTCTCTAATTGCTGCTATGGCAATAATTGCTAAAAACCAACCAATACCAGATGAAATACCATAGTTAAATGCTAAACCTAAAGTTTCTATTTCTCTAGATTGCATAAATAGTGATCCACCTAAAATGGCACAGTTAACAGCAATTAATGGTAAAAAGATACCTAACGAATTATATAAGGATGGAGAAAATTTCTCCACAATTATTTCAACTAATTGTACCATAGTTGCGATAGTCGCAATAAACATTATAAAAGATAAGAAGCTTAAGTCATAGCTTGCATACTCTTCACCTAACCATGATAAAGCACCTTCTTGTAGTAAATACTGATCCAGCAACCAGTTTAGAGGCACTGTTATCATTAAAACAAATATTACTGCTGCACCAAGACCAACAGCTGTTGATACTTTCTTTGATACAGCAAGGTAAGAACACATTCCTAAGAAATATGCAAATACCATGTTATCAACAAAAATCGATTTAAAAAATAACTCTAAATGTTCCATATATTTTTAAGTTTGAGATTCGGAAATAAATTCCGGATATCACTTTGTATTAGTCTTCTATTAATGCTTTATTTCTGCTTCTTTGAATCCAGATAATTATACCTACAACAATTAGCGCCATTGGTGGTAAAACCATAAAACCGTTATTTTCATATCCATAAGCGTATAATCCTGTTTTCTCAACTGAATCGCCCAAAACTTTCAATCCAAATAAAGTACCTGAACCTAATAACTCTCTAAAAAAACCAACGATAATTAAAATAACACCATAGCCTAGTGCATTACCAACTCCGTCTAAAAACGAACGCCATACGCCGTTACCAAGGGCAAAAGCTTCAAATCGTCCCATAATAATACAATTGGTAATTATAAGCCCTATGAAAACAGACAACTCTTTACTCAGCGAGTATGCAAAGGCTTTTAGAACTTGATCTACTATAATCACTAAAGTTGCAACTACAATAAGCTGAACGATAATTCTAATTTTTGATGGAATAATATTTCGCATTAACGAAATAACAATGTTACCAACACCCATTACAAAAATTACAGAAATGGCCATAACAATAGATGGCTTTAATTGGGCTGTAATTGCTAGAGCCGAACAAATACCTAATACCTGAATGGTAATTGGGTTGTTGTCCGCTAATGGATCTGTTATTAATTTTGTGTCTTTTTTTGATAAAAGTCCCATAGTGGTTTTATTAATTTAAAGTCTCGAAATATGACTTGTACATTTGAACATCCTTTTTTAGCATGGTTGTTACACCATCGCCTGTAATTGTAGAACCTGCAATAGCATCTACTTCATAATCGTCCTTAATTTCATTTTTAGGATCATTATTTCCCTTAGCTACTTTAATACCTTTAAATTCGCTTCCATCTAAAAACTCTTCACCTGTAAAGTCATCCATAAAAAAACGCTCTTTTATATTTGCTCCTAAGCCTGGAGTTTCTCCTTTGTGATCAAAATAAACTCCTTTTACCGTCATCCCCTCATCCATAGCAACAAATCCCCAGATAGCATCCCAGAGTCCTTTACCTCTAACGGGCACTATATAAATTTGCTCGCCATCCTTTTCACCAACAAAAAGCGGCAGGCGTCTTTGGTAATTTGGATCTTTTGCTTTGGTACTTTCTTTTTTAATATCAATTAAATAAGCTTCTGGATTCTCGGTAATTTCTCCTCCTTGAATAACATACTGCTTTTTAATATATTCTTTAAAAACGTCTTCTACAACATCCGTTGAAATAAATTCAACATCACTCGTCCCTTCATTATTATTCACGCCCATTGCATACAAAATATTTTGTTGCTTTTCGTAACGCTCGTTAGCTTTTACCATTGGCTTTAAACCTGATGCTAATCCTGCAAGAATAGCACCTACAACTATCACCATAACGATAGCGAATATAACGGTGTAACTGTTTTTATCAGTATCAATTGCCATAACTTATGCTGCTTTTACTTTTAAACGTTTTAATCTTCTTTTTACATTTCCCTGAACCACATAGTGGTCTATTGTTGGTGCAAATACATTCATTAACAAAATTGCTAAGAATACACCTTCTGGATAAGCTGGGTTAAACACACGAATCATAATCGATATAAAACCAATTAAAAATCCATATATCCATTTACCTTTATTAGTTTGAGACGCTGTAACAGGATCTGTTGCCATATAAACAGCACCAAATAAAATACTTCCGATGATGATGTGTTGCCAGAATGGTACACTCATTAATCCGTAAAACTTACTTGTTTCACCTATCCAACCTGCATCTACAACACCATTAAATATTAAGCCCATAACTAATGCACCTAAAACAGTACTTAGCATTATTCTCCAACTTCCTATCTTAGTAAAAATTAAGAATAAAGCACCTATTATGATTAAAAATTTCGAGGTCTCACCAACAGAACCAGGTATAATACCCCAAAACATATCTAGATAACTGTAATCTACAGGATTGTTAGCCGCATAGGTTCCTAAAATAGTTTCCCCTGAAATAGCATCTAGGTTTTGACCTGCTGCTATAGCTTGATCGCGCTCAACCGCACCATGTACCCACACTTTGTCACCAGACATCCACGTAGGATACGCAAAAAATAAGAACGCTCTTATTGTTAATGCAGGATTAAGAATGTTCATTCCAGTACCACCGAAAACTTCTTTACCTATTACAACACCAAAAACAACTGCAACGGCTAACATCCACAATGGAATATCTATAGGAACAATCAATGGCACTAACATACCAGTTACTAAATAGCCCTCCTCAACCTCATGACCTTTTATAATAGCAAAGACAAATTCTACTGCCAGTCCTACACCATAGGATACTACAACTAAAGGTAAAACCGTCCATGCACCTATAATAAGATTATCTAATGTCCAGAATGAAGCCCCTAAAAAGCCGTCTGCGGATTCTATTAATCCTTGGGCTACATAATGTTGATACCCAGCATTAAACATACCAAATATTAAACATGGAATCAGCGCCATTATTACGGTATTCATGGTACGCTTTAAATCGTCCGCTGCTTTTATATGAGTACCTCCATGGGTTGTTTCGTCTGGCAAATATAAAAACGTATGGAGTGCATTAAATGCTGGCGCCATTTTGGAATTTCTATACTTTCGTTTTAAGATATGTAATCTTGTCTTTAATTTCATTTTGTAATATTTTTCATTTCACTACACTCAATGAATAATTAACCAATTTCTTTAAGCATTAGGTCTAATCCTGCTCTTATTATTTTTTGATGTGGCTGTTTAGATACACAAACAAATTCTGTTAAAGCGAAATCTTCTGGTGCAACTTCATACATCCCTAAAGCTTCCATTTCATCTAAATCTTGATACATACATGCTTTTAAAATTTGCATTGGATAAATATCCAATGGAAATACTTCTTCGTATGTACCCGTAGTTACAAATGCACGATGCTCACCATTTGTATTGGTATTTAAGTCGTACTTCTTATTAGGGTTTAACCAAGAAAATGTTAACGCTCTTGAAACAGATAATTTATTAAACACAGGTTTATTCCAACCAAAAAACTCATAATCATCACCTTCCGGAATTACCGAGATTACATTACTGTAATAATCTAAAGCGCCATCGGGTTCAACTTCTTTTCCTGATAATACGTTCCCAGAAATTATTCGGTCATGTAAGCCACCTTTTTTAATACCTTTATCATAAACTATTGTTGAAACTTCACTACCAATTTTAGTTTTAAAATATCTTGGTTTTTCAACAGAAGAACCAACTAATGCAATAACTCGTTCTGCATTAAATTTTCCAGTTAACAATAACTCTCCAATTATTACAAGGTCTTGTGCATTAACTGTCCAAACAACTTCTCCTTTATTTACTGGATTCACCTTATTTATAAGCGTTCCAACATTTCCTGAAGGATGCGGACCCGAAACATGGTGTAAAGTAATACCATTTAATCCAGCTAACGGCGAACTATTACTAGCCACTGAGACATTTACTACGCCTTCGGTAAGTTTACCAAGTGCAGTAATTGCAGCCTGTAATTCAGCTTCTTTACCTTTCAAAGTAAAATCTAAATTAGCAGCTAATGGAGCACTTGCATAACCAGAAATAAAAATCGCTTTTGGCGATTTATTAGGATTTGCAATTACATCATACGGACGTTGTTTAATAAACGGCCAACATCCAGAATTTAAGAAATGTGCTTTAACACTTTCAGCAGTGGCATTATCCAAATTAAAAACCCCATAATCTTTATAAGATTGAGTTTTATCAGCTTCAATTTTTATAGCATCAATGCGTCTCTTTGGGCCACGAATTACTTCTAAAACTTTCCCTGATACCGGAGATGAAAACGTGATAACTTCATTTGATTTGTCATAAAACAAAGTCTCTCCTGCTTTTACAACAGCACCTTCTTTCGCAACAAGTTTTGGAACAACGCTATGAAAATCTTCTGGTCTTACGGTGCAGTAGTTACTGATTACTGCTTGCTCAACAGTTTTTTCAGCTTCACCTATAAGTTTAATGTCCAGACCTTTTTTAATACGAATGTCGTTTGACATATTTATTTTTTTGAAATTAATTGTCTAAAAAATCGTCGCAAAAATACGAATTAAAAGCAACAAATTTCATTCAAAAAATTTCAAGTTAATTATTTATATTTAATCTAAATAACGAAAATTATTTAGGCATGGATTTTGTTTATCTTTACGAGCTAATCAAAGTTAAAATGCCAATAAAGATTAAACAAATTCTCATTTTTATATTAATACCTCTAATTTCTTTCGCACAAGTTGAAGAAGTTAATCCACCTGATTACATCAAAACAATTAATTTTAAAGGGAATACTCCAGAAACTCAATTACCTATTTTAAAATTAGGTGAATATGTAGTTTTAGAATTCGATGCTTTAAATGGTTTTGAAGACGATTATTATTATAAAATTGATTATTTTAATTATGATTGGACGCCTTCAGTTTTAATAAAATCCGAATATTTAGATGGTTTTGATAATCAGCGAATTAGAAACTACGAAAACTCATTTAACACGTATCAAATTTATTCGCATTACAAACTTACTATTCCCAACTCATTCACAAAAGGTTTGAAAATATCAGGTAATTACATGCTTTCTATTTTTAATAATAACAACCAATTAGTGTTCTCAAGAAAATTTATGATTTACGAAGATGTCGCAAGCGTAGGTGTAAATATAAAACGAGCACGCGACATTCAATATATAGACGCTAAACAACGTGTTGAAATAGTTATTGCTTCAAATAGCATGCAAATCAACAATCCATCACAAACAGTTAAAGCTGTTATTATTCAAAATAATAATTTAAAAACAGCTGTTTCAAATATTAAACCACAATACACTATTGGCAATCAACTCATTTATAAATACGACAATGAAACTAGTTTTTGGGGTGGTAACGAGTATTTCTATTTTGAAAATAAAGACATTCGAGCTGCAAATACAGGCATACAATACATAGATTTAAAAGACTTATATCACAATTATCTATATACCAATATTGTAAGAGCCAACAGACCGTATACTTACAACCCTGACATAAATGGGAACTACGTAATTTTAAATATTGATGCAGATGACCCTAGTATTGAAGCCGATTATGCTTGGATGCATTTTTCCTTACAAGCCAATGAAACTATAAAAGATAAAACCATTTATGTATATGGTAATTTTAATAATTACTCATTAAATGAGACTACCAAAATGTACTTTGATGAAGAAAATAATGTATTCCGGAATTCCATGTTATTAAAACAAGGATTTTACAATTATAAATATGTGGTGCTGAATAACAATAATACGATAGATGAAGGTTTAATTGGTGGAAACTTCTATCAAACCGAAAACAACTACAAAGTCCTGGTTTATTACAGAGACTTGGGAGCAAGGTTTGATAAAATTATTGGAATTGGCGAAGGTAGTTCGGTTAATATCTCGAATTAACCTGCCGTTTAACTAATTTTTTAATCAAAGAAGGAATTATTTACAATCAACTGCTTAATATTTATTATTTTAGCACACTTAATAATTAGGTTATTAAAGAAAGTATGGTTCAACAAGTAACAAGTGGCATAAAAATATCGGTAGAAACTACCTTTGAAGGCTCGTTTTATAAAAATTATAAAATGCAGTATGCGTTTGGATATACCGTTACTATAGAAAACCAAAGTAAAGACTCTGTACAACTTAATGCGAGACACTGGGAAATATTAGATGCCTTAAATAATATTGAAACCGTTTCTGGCGAAGGTGTAATTGGTAAAAAACCAGTTTTAAAACCAGGACAATCTCACACTTATACATCTGGCTGTTTACTAGCATCGCCATTTGGCGCTATGCAAGGGCATTATAGTATGGTAAACTTTACCACTACAAAAAAGTTTCAAGTAACTATTCCAACTTTTAAATTAAGTGCACCTTTTGCTATAAATTAATTAGGGTGTTACCCTATCGGGTCGGGCTTTTCACTATATCTTTTTAAATTTTCTACACCACTACAAAGTGTATACCCGTTTGTGAGCTTTTCTCACTGCACATAATTAATAGTTTATTACATTTTAAAAAGGATGCCGTTTCAATCCCTAACATAATTGATAGATACATTTTAGTTTTAAAGATTCCTAAAAATTATTTTTGTGAAATCTAAATATCCTATCTTTCTGTTTTACATGCAATAATTCACAGTTGGAGGCATGTAAAAATTCATATTCTAAATCGTAATTAAACGAACTGTCATCAACAACAAATTTATCATCAACATCTATATTTCCATGGACTGAAATTCGTTTAAATCGATACACATTATCATTATATTTTTGGTATAATTCAAACCACGCACCTGACCCAATACCATGCAACCATTGGGCGTTTTCGCCTATATCATCAATAGTTTTGGGCACCATAGTACCGACATAATTGGGTTTATGATCTTTTAAATTATCTAGAAAATAACGCAAATTTTCACTTTTTTGAGAACCTCGAAATTTTGAGATTCTACCCTGTTCTGAAACTTCATAAACATAATTTTCGGTATCTGCTAATAGTACATTTCCAACAGTACTTGGTGTAAACCATTTCGACTTTACAAGCTTTCTTCTTATGTTGTTATCTGTAACTGATGAAATTAAGGTATCAGTTACAAATCGAGAACAATTACTAGCTTCTTTTTTAAATGCAGCATACAATATAAATTGTCTGTTTTGCATGTGGCTTATATGTTTTTGGGCATTTTGATAATCTATTGCCATGCAAATTGACGCCACTAGCTTTCCTTCGCCATGTGTTAATTTAGGATGCGTCGCAAAAAACTTTAAAATCTCATTTAAATTTAAAATAGTATCATTTTCTATTTCAGCTTTTAACGGTATTTGTAATTCATTATCAGTTTTAAAACCTCGCACTCTACCGTATGATTTCGGTGTTATGTATCTTCCAAAATCATAATATTCCAAATCGCTAGATTCTTTATTAATTAAAACCAAAGCAGCATGACCAGCTCGCACATAATTCTTTTTACCAATACCAACAAATCTTAAAAATGGTATAAACCATTCATCAGAAACCATTACAATAGTTTCTGGGTATGCCAGCGTTAAAATAATTCCTGAATTACTCATTTACTTTTTCTGGTATATGAAATGAATTGCTTGTGATTGAACTATCTTGTAGACTCTCATAACGCATATTAATAATGCTATTTTGCTTTTCAACTTGAGTGATACTCGTAGTTTTTACAAATCCTCGATTCATCACAACACCATAGTCATCGTTACCTTTTCCTGCAGTTTTATGAAACTTTAATATCGACGTGGCATCTAAATTATTATCATTTTTAAAACCCTCAAACCACTTAAAACGCTCATCCTGCATAGTATTTGAATAAAGTGTCGAGGAAGACCACATTCTTGGTTCTAAAGGCAATTCTTTAAAATACTTTTTAGAGCCGTCCCAAACTAATTCATGAAATTTTAAAGAGCCATTCCAGTCTGCAATAACAAATGTAAAAGGTTCAATATCATCCAAATTATAGTTTTTAACTGTTGCTTTTAAATTATCAGAAATCATAAAATCATTTGCAACAATACCTCGGCTTTTTCTATAACTCGATTTATGTTCATGCTTAACAAAACCACCGTTAAGGACACAAATTACACGGTTGTTTTCACTAACACCTATCCATGTCCCTCCCATTTTATCTTTCGGAAACAACATTTTTGTGTTTTCTCTTATGTAAAAGTCTGGAAGCAAAGATTTTCTAATCGGTGCTTCATCACGATTTGTAGTTAATATAAAATCATTGTTGTTTTTAGGTATAATTGTTACCGTACACATAAAATCTGCAGTCTTAAAACACAAATGCAACTTACAAAAAATTAATAAATTTAACTTGTTTTTAAGCTTTGTTCAGACCAACAATCATTTAATAATTCGTAAATTTGTGCCTTATTTAGTAAAAATTCAATAACAAAAAACATATAATCATGGGAAAAGGCTTTTTTAATGTGCCAATTGCGATAAACGAACCTGTAAAATCTTATGCTCCAGGGTCTCCTGAAAGAGCCGAAGTTGCACAAGTTTACAAACAAATGTTTAATAGCAAAATAGACGTTCCTTTATATATAAATGGTAAAGATGTAAAAACTGGTAATACCAGAACAATGTCTCCGCCGCATGATCACAAACATGTTGTTGGAACCTACCATTTAGCAGATAAAAAACATATTGATGATGCCATTACAACGGCTTTAGAAGCTAGAAAAACCTGGAGCCAAATGCCTTGGGAGCAACGAGCTGGAATCTTTTTAAAAGCGGCCGAATTAATTGCTGGTCCTTATCGAGCTAAAATAAATGCCGCAACAATGATTGCGCAATCTAAAACCGTACATCAGGCTGAAATTGATGCGGCTTGTGAATTAATAGATTTCTTGCGATTTAATGTTCAGTTTATGACAGATATTTACATGGAACAGCCTGAAAGCACTAGTGATGCGTGGAACCGTGTTGAATATCGCCCATTGGAAGGATTTACTTATGCCGTAACACCTTTTAACTTTACAGCTATTGCTGGAAACCTGCCTGCGTGTATGGCTCTTATGGGTAATGTTGTGGTTTGGAAACCTAGTGATAGCCAAGTATATTCGGCAAAAGTAATTATGGATGTGTTTGAGGAAGCTGGAGTGCCTCCGGGAGTAATTAATGTGGTTTTTGGAGACCCAGTGATGATTACCAATACAGTTTTGGCAAGTCCAGATTTTTCTGGTTTACACTTTACAGGATCAACATATATTTTTAAAGAACTTTGGAAACAAATCGGAAACAATATTCACAACTATAAAACCTACCCCAGAATTGTTGGAGAAACAGGTGGTAAAGATTTTATTGTAGCTCACAAATCTGCAAATGCTAAGCAAGTTGCAACGGCTATTGTTAGAGGAGCGTTTGAGTTTCAAGGACAAAAATGTAGTGCAGCTTCGCGAGCTTATATTCCTAAAAGTTTGTGGAGTGATGTTAAGAAGTATGTTATAGAAGATGTGAAATCCTTTAAAATGGGGTCTCCGGAAGATATGAGCAATTTTGTAACCGCGGTCATTCACGAAGGATCGTTTGATAAATTAGCCAAGTATATTGACCAAGCAAAAGCAGACAAAGATGCCGAAATAATTGTAGGTGGAGGACATAACAAAAGCAAAGGATATTTTATTGAGCCTACGGTGATAGTTACTAAAGACCCTAAATACACTACCATGTGTACAGAATTATTTGGGCCTGTGATAACTATTTATGTGTATGAGGATAACGCTTACGCAGAAACTTTAAAATTAGTGGATGAAACTAGCGAATATGCTTTAACTGGAGCGATACTCTCAACTGATAGATATGCTATAACACAAGCGACTGAAGCATTACAAAATTGCGCGGGTAACTTTTATATAAATGATAAGCCAACAGGTGCCGTTGTAGGACAACAGCCATTTGGTGGTGCTAGAGCATCTGGAACCAACGACAAAGCAGGAAGCGCACAAAACTTACTGCGTTGGGTATCACCAAGAATGATTAAAGAAACGTTTGTAACACCTACAGATTATAGATATCCGTTTTTAGGAGAATAATTAATCATTTGACATATTAAACACAAAAAGCAATTAGTAAATTCTAATTGCTTTTTGTGTTTTTAATACTCTCTCGAGATTAAGAGAGTTATCTTTTAGAAGTTAATTCAACATTACCTGAAAAACTGATTTATCAATTTATAATTATCTTTTTTGCCACAATTCCTTTTTCTGTATTTAGCTTTACAATATAAAGCCCTGTTATAGCCGATACAGGTACCGACAGATTTGATTTAGTATTTAACTTTAATGTTTTAATTTCGTTACCAATAGCATCATATAATACCATTCCTTTTATTTTTATACTATCTGTATTTACAATGTTTAATTTTGATGATTTTGAATCATAACCAATAAAAATTGAGTTCTCTTCTTCGGTGATTACTACGTTATCGTCTTTACCTACTTCCTGTTTAAATACAAGTGAAAATCTATTATTATAAACACCAGATTCTAGATTTACTTCGTATGGCTCTGTATTGATGTTTATGATTTCACCCGTTAAATCATCTTTAATATATACTTTTTTATTTTCATCAATATTTTCAAGTTCGTCAAGTTTTATTTGAATGATGCCTGCTTGGTTTACCACCAATCCTAAATTAAATTCTTGAGTTTCATCAAATCTATCAACACCTTGAATTACAAATTTATTGTTATTAAAATACCAATACATATCTTCTTCACCCACATCGGCCATAAATGCATCATATCCTAAATCAAAATTTGGCGAAGCTTTTTTATTAGCCCCGAGAACTATTTGCCTATGGAAACCTTTAGGAGATATATATTTTAATTTAATTCTAGGCGTGCTATCAGAATTTGAAACGTTGCTTTTATCTTTTTTATTTGTTGATTTTAAAAATACTGATGTTGCACCATCTTCAACGGAAAAAACCCGTTGACTATTCTTAAAAACAATGTCGCCACCATCTACAGTTAATATAGGTGTGCCATTATCGTTGTTAAAACCATCTAATATTGTGGACACAAAAAAGCCCTGATTAACTGCAATATATTGGCCCGGTACTTTTGAACCAGTTGATAAATTGTTATTGATTCTACTGTCATTTGAAATAGCAACTGCCCCTCCAGTTAAATTTCTGGTAGCATAACCACCAACATAATTTGATGATTGATGCGTGTTTTCTTCACCAAAATGATCCCAAAAATATAGTGCGCCATTAAAAATAGTTCCAGAAGTATTATTTCCGCCATCCGCGATACTTAAATTATCCAAAATAAATTCTTCGGCATCAATCGCTGAAGGATATGGATTCCCTATTAATCGTTCAACTTCGCCTGAAGAATTATCTAAAGCTAAGGTAATATCCCCATTATTGGGTAACCCTTTAAATACATAATTTTGCAACGTTGAAATTGGTACAGATCCTGCAGTTCCTTTCATGGTGAACCCTTCACCCGCGGCTAAAGATGAGTTTTCATCAATTTTGGCCCAAGCGTAAGCATTATCTGCCGCTCCGTAAAACTTATATAACCAATAAGTGCTTATAGTTCGAGCAAATCCTGGTGGTGGAATACCTCCACTACCGTCAGGGTTTGAATTATATAATAAGCTCTGATATAGCCCAGAAATAGTTCCATCATTTAAAACATCGCTTATCGAATGATTTGCATTTGTTGCTGAAGCACCTGTTCCTCTTGTTGAAATATTTCCACCAATTGGACCTACAGATGATGACCAATAATTAAAATTATAGCCATTTGCGGTTCCCTGTTGATCTCTTTCAATAAACCCACCACTATCAGCATCAATAATACTACCTTCTAATTGTACTAATTGAGATTCCCCCACTAGATCAATTGTTCCATCTAGTTCTAAATAGTGTGATATGGTTAAGCCTTGGCCAGAATTGGTTTCGTCTTGAGTTTCGATAGGGTCGGCAATTGTCAATATTCCATTTGTTTGAATCAAACCTAAAAGAGAAATATCCCTATCACCCGATATTATATCATGAGCCGTTTCAACAATATTCCAATTAATGGTTGTGACACCATCTAAACTTAATGAGTTAGGAATAATTTGGTCCGTGCTATTAACCCAAGTGGCTGGAGTATCCCAATCTCCGTTTGCCGCTGAAATATATGGCAAAGG
>NZ_JABDMV010000008.1 GCF_013001275.1 Flaviramulus sp. | reverse complement strand
GAGATTCCACACGTTCATCGTTGGGCTTATGATTATAGTAAACCTGGACATGATGTAGATTTTGTTCCTCAAAATATTCCTTTAAAAGAGGGAGAAGAAGAACTTCAACATTAATTTTATGTTACTTTTATAAAAAAACTCATCTTAAAAGGTGAGTTTTTTTTGTTTAATAAGATGTTTTCTCGATAAAAAGTAAAAATAATTGAAAAAAATTCGATGAAATACAAAAAAATCAGTTAAATTGCGAAACATTTATGAAGTAAGTACATATTTTATTACAAAAACAAGCTTCATATTAATAACTTAATTAACCAAATCTATGAAAGCAAAAACCCTATTTAGGTATACAAGATTGTTTGTGACCTTTATTATGTTGTTTCTTTGGGCATCATTTTCATTAAATGCTCAATGTCCTACAGTAACCAGTCCCACCCCACCGCCAATCTGTGATGCGGCTGGGTATACTTTTTCCGATTTAAGTAGCGACTTTGCTACTGATAATGGAGGAGGTGTTTTTTGGTATGATTCTGCAACAGGTGGTGCGCCTTTTAATGGAACACAATTAGTATCTGAATGTACTTATTATGCAGATGACGATACGGAATCATGCGTATCTCGCCCATTTATTATAATTGATTTTCAAGTAGATCCATCCGGACAAAATTTAGATGGTATTTATTGTAGTAATGAAAACCCTACGGTGCAAACTTATATTGATGATGTTCTTGTAGCTAATATTCCTTCTGGAGGATCGGTTGAAGTTTATAATGATTTTGGTTTAACAAGTTTAGCAAATGGATCGGATCCGCTTTCTTCAGGAGCGACAAATTATTTTATCGTTTTTTTAGACAGTAGTTCTTGTAAAAGTCAATTAGAAATTGGAAGCACAGCTATGTTTGATGCACCAAGTGATCCTACACCTTCATCTCCTCAACTTTTTTGCTCGGATGCAAATCCAACTGTGGCGGAATTGGACCCGGGAACCACGTCTACCAATTTTAGTTGGTATGAATCTTTAGACGGTTCAGGTGATCCTATACAACCAGCATTATCGGGTACTACAGCTTTAGTTCATGGCAAAACATATTATGTACAATTAAATGATGTTTTTTGCGTGAGTAATCCAGTAGCAGTTGTTGCTGATATTGATGACCCCGTAGAACCTGGAACACCATCAAGTTTAGAATATTGTGATGATAGTTTACCAGCCTCAGATTTTAATTTATTTGATGAATTAGGAGGAACGCCGGATACAACTGGTAGCTGGACAGGACCATTAACAACCACAAACGGACATTTGGGAACAGTTAATATATCAACTTTAACTGCCAATACTTACGTTTTTACATATACGGTTCCAAGCACGGGCTTTTGTCCAGATGGAATAGCGACTGTTACTATTACAGTTTACGAAACTTTCAGTTCAGGAACACCATCAGCTTTAAATCCGACGTCATATTGTGAATCAACGTTGCCTTCAGCTTTCGATTTATTTACATTATTAGATAATGAAGATGTAGGGGGACAATGGACACAAGGAACAACAAGTTCAGATCCAATAGTTACTTCCCCTATTGATTTAACTGGATTTACAACTGGTACATATGATTTCACTTATACTCAAAATTTAACTCCAAACCCTTGTCCAGAAGAATCGACAACAGTACAAGTAGTAGTGCTACAAGATCCGGAAGCAGGCGTTGCTGTTAATCAAATGTTTTGTGAAAATGAATTAACAGCTAATTCACTATTTGACTTATTTAATGCTTTAGATGGCTCCCAAGATAGTGGTGGGGACTGGACTGATGCAAGCGCTGCAACAGTTGCAAATCCGATTGATATTACTGGATTTACAGTTGCGGGAAGCCCATATGAGTATACATATACTGTTGATAATGGAACTTGTACGGATGATGAAACTATTACAATCACCATATTACCGGCACCGGAATCAGGAACTTTAGTGACAACGTTCCCAGAATTTTGTGAAGGAGCTGCACCATCAAGTTTTGATTTATTTACATTACTAGAAGGTGAAGATCAAACAGGAAGTTGGTACATCGGGAATGACAATACTGGTTCAACGACCGCTAACCCAATCGATTTATCTGGATTAACACCAGCAACTTATAATTATACGTATGATGTTGATGCTATTGGAACATGTGATGATGTTTTACTAACTGTTAGTGTAACCATCAATCCTTTACCTATAACAGGGACACCTATGTCAGAGACTTATTGTGAAAATGAATTGGCAGCAAATTCTCCATTAGATTTATTTGGACAATTGACAGGTGAAGATGCAGGAGGAACTTGGTCTGATGATAACAACTCAGGAGCATTATCCGGAAGCGATGTAGATTTAACTTTACTAACCATTGGGTCGTTTAATTATACATATAGTATTACTGATGCAAATGGATGTTCAAATAGTAGCACAGTGACTATTATAGTTGAAGACGCACCTGAATCAGGTACCATAGTGACAACTTTTCCAGAATTCTGTGAAGGAGAAGGATCATCAAGTTTTGATTTATTTACTTTGTTAGAAGGAGAAGATCAGACAGGAACTTGGAATGATGATGATGCTTCTGGCTCATTATCAGGAAATTTAGTTGATTTATCAGGCTTAACACCAGCAACTTATAATTTTACATTTGATGTAGACGCGATTGGAAGTTGTGATGATGTTTTAGTAACCGTAAGTGTTACAATAAATCCGTTACCTATTACTGGTACACCAATGTCCGCCACGTTTTGTGAAAATGATTTAGCGGCAAATTCTCCATTAGATTTATATGGACAATTAACTGGTGAAGACGCAGGTGGAACGTGGTCTGATGATAACACATCAGGAGCTTTAACAGGAAGCGATGTTGATTTAACTTTACTAACAATAGGGTCTTATAATTATACATATAGCATTACTGATGGAAATGGGTGTTCGAATAGTAGCACGGTGACTGTTATTGTTGAAGATGCTCCAGAATCGGGAACAGTGAATACACCAGTTGAATTTTGTTTAGCCGATGTAACTACCGGTCAAACATATGATTTATTTGATTTGTTAGCTGATGAAGATCAAACAGGAACTTGGAATGATGATGATGCCACAAGTGCATTATCTGGAAATATAGTCTCTTTAGATGTTCTCGCCGAAGGAACTTTTAATTTTACTTTTGATGTTGATGCTATTGGGACATGCGACGATGTGAATGTTACAGTTAGTATTATAATTAATGATACACCGGCACCAACAGCTACATCTCCGCAAGAATTTTGTGACACTGCAACCGTGGCAGAATTAGTAGCAACAGGAACTACAATACAATGGTACGATGTTGCATCAGGTGGAACGCCTTTAGCAGATACAACAGCGTTAATTGACGCACAAGTATATTATGCAACTCAAACAGATGCTGCAACTGGTTGTGAATCTTCAGTTAGAACTGCAGTAACAGCTACAATTTTTATATCACCTATTGCTGGAGCTCCAGGAGCAACACCAATAGTAGCTTGTAATGATAATAATAATATTGATTTATTTACCGGTTTAGATGGTACCGAGGATTCGGGAGGAACATGGCAAAATGATGATGGCGTAGGTGTTTTAACAGGAAATGTTTTTGATGCAACAGGAGTTTCGGCTGGAACATATAATTTTACATATACCGTGACAGCTTCAGCACCATGTGTTGATGATTTTGAAACAATAGCAGTAACTATAGAAGAACCATTAAATGCTGGATCGGATAATATTTTAGATGTTTGTAGCAATAATGGTACAACAGATTTATTTACTCTGATAGGAAGTGCCGATGCCGGAGGAACTTGGTCGCCGGCAATGACAAGTGGTACTGGAGTTTTTGATCCGCTTGTAGATCCTGATGGAACTTACACTTACACGTTGGTTAATGCATGTGGAACTGAAACTAGTGAAGTTGTAGTTACTGTAACTCTAGCACCAAATGCGGGTTCAGATGCAACAGCAGCAATATGTATGATTGATGGCGCAACTGATTTATTTCCTTCACTAGGAGCTGGAGCTCAAAGTGGTGGAACGTGGTCGCCGGCATTGGCTAGTGGAACAGGAGTATTTGATCCTGCTGTAGATGCCGCAGGGGTTTACACGTATACTGTTACAGCTGTCGCACCGTGCTCTCCAGATTCAACTGCGGAAATCACAGTAACTGTTAATGATAGTCCCACAATAATTGTTAATGATGCAAACCCTGAATACTGTTTAGCAGATAATCCAACGGTTGCAGATTTAGCAAGCAGCATAAGACCTACTGGATCGGTGAACTGGTATGAAGATGCCGCTTTAACAATGCCATTGTTAGATACAGATACATTAGTAGACGGGGAAGATTATTACGCAACTCAAACAACAAGTTCTGGTTGTGAATCTTCAACAGCCGTTCAAATAGATGTAACAATTAACGATACAGCGACACCAACACTATTGGATTCGGACGCAGAGTATTGTATTAATGATGGACCAACAATTAATGATTTATCATTAAACATCACAGAATATGACGCTTCATCAAACAATTTAGTTTGGTATGATGCAGCAACCGATGGTAATACCATATCAAGTAGTACAACATTAACTAATGCAACGTACTATGTGGTTTTAGTAGATTCTGTAACGGGTTGTGAAAGTAGTGCAAGACTAGCGGTTGCGCCAGATGTAACGGCTTGTGGTAAATTACAAATCCCTGACGGGTTTTCACCAAATGGTGATGGGATTAACGACACATTTGAAGTTGATAATCTAGCCATATTATATCCAAATTTTGAAATAGAAATATTTAACCGAAACGGTAACATTGTTTACAAAGGCAATGCCAATTCTCAAAGATTTGACGGAACATCTAATCAATCGCGAGTTGTAGTAAATGGTGATTTGCCTGTTGGAGTGTATTTCTACATTTTCACGTTTAATGATGGTGAAAATAAACCAGAACAAGGACGCTTATACTTAAGTAGATAATTTATAGATAAAGAAAATTTAGAAAAAATGAAACATTTAAATATATATCATAAAATTGCTGCTTTGTTGAGTTTGACGCTCCTGTCATTTCAAGGTATAGCACAGCAAGATCCACAGTTTACGCAATACATGTACAACATGAGTGTAATTAATCCGGCTTACGCTACCGCGGAAGAAGGCATTTTAAACTTAGGTGGACTTTACAGAACTCAATGGGTAGGATTAGAAGGCGCACCTCAAACGGGAAGCTTTTTCGCTCACACTCCAATTAATGATAAAATTGAGATGGGAATCTCTTTTACTAACGACAATATTGGAGATGTAGTTAACGAGAATAACATATATGCAGATTTTGCTTATGTGTTACCGGTAGGGATTGAAAGTAAAATTTCCTTCGGTTTAAAAGCGGGAATTACACTTTTTGACACCAATTTTGATGGTTTCATGTTACAATCCGGAGGCGCTAATACCGATCCGGCTTTTGATGAAAACATCAGCAGAGCATTTCCTAATTTAGGAATTGGTGCATTCTTTTTCTCGAATAACTATTATTTAGGTTTATCGGCACCAAATATGCTTTCAACTAAACACTTAGAAAATGAAAATGGAATAAAAGCTACGGGAGTTCAAAACGTGCACTATTTCTTTACGGGTGGAGTTGTTTTTGATATTGATGAAAATTTAAAACTGAAACCAGCATTTATGGCACGATCTGTTAAAGGCTCCCCATTAGCTTTAGATATTACTGCTAATGTTTTAATAAATGAAAAACTAGAAGCAGGTTTAGGATATAGATTAGGAGATGCCATGAGTGCATTGATTAATTTTAGAATAACCCCAGAACTACGAGTAGGCTATGCCTATGATTACACCACAAACAACTTAGGCGATTATAATTCCGGATCTCATGAAATATTCGTTTTGTTTGATGTAGATTTATTCGGGTTTAGAGGTGGATATGATCGCTCACCAAGATTCTTCTAAAATAATAATAATTGGAAAACATGAAAAAAAACATATACATACTTGCAAGCCTTTTATTAGTTAGTGGAATGGCATTTGCACAAAAAGGAAATATTAAGAGAGCCAATAAGCTTTTTGAAATGAGAGCTTATACAGAAGCTGCTGAAACTTACGAAGCTAAAGAACGTACGCAACAAGTGCTTCAAAATTTGGCAGACAGTTATTATTACAATACAAGTCTGCAAAAGGCCATAAAAACCTATAGAGAATTATTTGTGGAGTACGGCGATTCAATTGATATTGAATATCATTTTCGCTATGCACAAGCTTTAAAAGGTGTTAAAAATTATAAAGAGGCCGATAAACATTTAAGCAGATATTATAACAAACCTGTTAATACGAATGCATTTATTGAATCTTTGGAAAAAACAACACCGCATATATTCAATCTAAGTCAAATAGTAAATGAAAATTCTAGTAGTGATTTTGGATTGTCGTTTTATGGTGATAATAAAGTAGCTTTTGCCTCTGCAAGAAATACTGAAAACCCATCATATTCATGGAATGAGTTACCATATTTAGACTTGTTTAGTGCAACTTTATCAAATAATAATACATTAGAAGATATTGCACCATTTTCTGACGCTATTAATACAGAATCACATGAAAGTAGCGCGGTTTTTACCAATGATGGCAAAACCATGTATTTTAATAGAACGAATAAAACTCGTAAAAAAACAGATGCGGAACGTATTGCACATATTAAAATTTTTAAAGCGGAATTAGTTAATGACGTATGGACGAATGTTACTGCCTTACCATTCACTTCAGATAGCTATAGCACAGAGCATCCAGCCATAAGTAAAGATGGTAAAACACTTTATTTTGCCAGCGATATGCCTGGAACTTTAGGGAGTTTTGATATTTATAAAGTAGCTATTAATGATGATGGAACTTATGGTGAACCAGAAAATTTAGGAGCAACCATCAACACGAAACATAGAGAACAATTTCCTTTTATTAGTGAGTTTAATGTATTGTATTTCTCATCAATAGGTCACCCAGGTTATGGTGGTTTAGATGTGTTTAGAAGCAACTTGGTAAACGGTAGTTTTGACAAACCCGTGAACCTAGGAAGCTCCATAAATAGTAATTTAGATGATTTTGCTTATGTAGTTAGAGAGAAAGACAATCAAGGATTTGTATCATCAAACAGAACAGGATACGATAGGTTATTCGGTTTTGCCCGAGATATAAACCCACTAACAATTTATCAAGTTGAAGGTGTTGTTCAGGATTTAAATAGTAAAGAATTATTAGCAGGTTCACTAGTCACTTTGTTTGATGAATCTGATACAGTTATTCAAGATACTATAGTTGGAGATAATGCGCATTACATCTTCAAAATAGAACCAAATAAAAAGTATAAAGTTCGTGGAACACGAAAAGCTTATATTCCTCAAGATGTTGAGTTTTCAACCGATAGTAAAGGAAAAGTACAGCATAATATATATCTTAATTTAGAGTCTTTTGCAGATGCAGAAGAACGGGTTAAAGAAAAGGAAGTAGACGTTGTTCAAGTAGTGTTAGATAAAATTTATTTTGATTTTGATGAAGCAATTATTCGTGAAGACGCTGCAAATACATTAAACGTATTAGTCGACTTAATGAAGAAATATCCATCAATGGAAGTTGAAGTGTCTGCTCATACAGATGCTCGAGGTCCAGATCAATATAATTTGGATTTATCTAAACTAAGAGCCACATCTACTCTTGAATATTTAGTAAGTCAAGGTATTGAAAGAAACCGATTAAAAAGTATTGGCTATGGCGAAATGCAACCACTTAACAAGTGTGTTAAGGAAGGTATTTGCGATGATAGAGAATATGATATTAACAGACGATGTGAGTTTACTATTTTAAAATAAACAACCTTAAATAATCCAACCAAAAGCCTTAAGAGCCTTTCTACTGACTACAATCAGATTTGAAAGGCTTTTTACATATGCTTTTATCATTCATTAATTTACAATCAAGTCATTTGTTTTATGTATTTTTATCATATCAAATTGATAAAGATATGGCGTATTACATAGCTGCAATAGTTTTGTTTTTGTTAGTGGGTTACATTATTCATAAATTAGCTTATAAAAGGTTTAAAAAATTGAATGGTAGAACACCAAATAGAAGAGAACTTTGGAGTATCTATCACTGGGAGGGTGTTCTTGGTTTAAGTGCTTTAACGGTCCTTGTCATTGTATATATTCTAAAAGCCTCGAATGTTTTACCCATTTAAATGTTTTAAAAACCCGAACGGTCGATTGGGTTAAGTCACACTATAAAAATGAACGAAAACCTAGATCCAACAGACGATAATTTTTCACCCGAAGAGTTAGATGTAGAAAGAAAATTACGACCATTATCATTTGATGACTTTACTGGTCAGGATCAAGTATTAGAAAACCTTCAAATTTTTGTTCAAGCTGCAAATTTACGAACGGAAGCTTTAGACCATACTTTATTTCACGGTCCACCAGGACTAGGAAAAACAACCTTGGCACATATTTTAGCTAATGAGTTAAGCGTTGGTATAAAAGTAACATCTGGTCCGGTTTTAGATAAACCAGGCGATTTAGCAGGATTGCTTACAAATCTTGAAGAGCGAGATGTTTTATTTATTGATGAAATACATCGATTAAGCCCGATAGTGGAAGAGTATTTATACTCAGCAATGGAAGACTATAAAATCGATATCATGATTGAAACAGGGCCAAACGCAAGATCGGTTCAAATCAATTTAAATCCATTTACATTAGTTGGTGCAACTACACGTTCAGGCTTATTAACAGCTCCAATGCGTGCACGTTTCGGGATCCAAAGTAGATTACAATATTATAAAACAGATTTACTTACTACCATTGTTCAACGAAGTGCAAATATTTTGGATGTTCCTATCTCCATGGAAGCAGCTATCGAAATTGCTGGTCGAAGCAGAGGTACACCAAGAATAGCAAATGCTTTGTTGCGTCGTGTTCGCGATTTTGCTCAAATAAAAGGTAATGGTTCAATCGATATTAAAATAGCAAAATACGCTCTGGAGGCATTACATGTTGATGCGCATGGATTAGACGAAATGGATAATAAAATTCTAACTACCATTATTGAAAAGTTTAAAGGTGGACCAGTTGGAGTTTCAACCATTGCAACCGCGGTAAGTGAAAGCTCAGAAACGATTGAAGAAGTTTACGAACCTTTTTTAATTCAACAAGGATTTATAATGCGCACACCTCGTGGAAGAGAAGTAACAGAAAAAGCCTATAAACATCTAGGAAAATCAAAAGGCCCGTCACAGGGTGGGTTATTTTAAAAATGTCAAACTAATTTTTACAATTAAGTAGTTAAACCGAAAAAACCGATAATTCAACAAAATTATTATATGAATTCATTTATGTGGGATATGTTTAGCACGAAATAAACATTTTACACCCCAATTTTAAAATGAAAAATCTAAGATTACTAAAAGGATTTTCCCTTTGTATAATTTCTTTAACATTTTCTTGTGCAACTGATAATGACGACTATGTTAATATTTCGGCACAATCGAATTTAGAATCTAGAATAACTGAATTATATGGATCTAAAGAGTCTTTAATTCTTCCTGCTTCCAATAATTATTCACTCATTCCAAATGATATTAATAATCCTTTAACGGCAGCAAAAGTCGAATTAGGCAAAATGCTTTTTCACGAAACAGCTATTGGTTTAAACCCAATACATTCGCAAGGACTAAATACGTATTCCTGTGCAAGTTGTCATCATGTTGCTGCTGGCTTTCAGAGTGGTTTACAGCAAGGTATAGGTGAAGGAGGAATAGGATTTGGACTAATTGGAGAAGGACGAATAAAATCGTCTAATTATTCTGAAATGGATTTAGATATTCAGCCAATACGAAGCCCAAGTGTTTTAAATACGGCATATCAAGATGTTATGCTATGGAATGGACAGTTTGGAGCAACCGGAACAAATAATGGTACAGAATCTAATTGGACTATTGGTTCACCGAAAGAAAATAATAACCTAGGTTTTGAAGGTTTAGAAACGCAAGCTATTGCTGGGCTAGATGTTCACCGATTAGTTATAGTGAGAGATTCTATATTGAATTCACCATATAAAGAATTATTTGATGCTGCATATCCTAATATTACTGAAATTGACCGTTACACAAAGTTAAATGCTGGATTAGCAATAGCGGCATACGAAAGGACTTTACTTTCTAACGAAGCGCCATTTCAACAATGGTTAAAAGGGGATGATTTAGCTATGAATGATGAAGAAATTGAAGGTGCTACGTTGTTTTTTAGTAAAGGACAATGTTATAGTTGCCATTCAGGTCCTGGATTAAATAGTATGAGTTTTCATGCTCTAGGAATGAATGATTTAGCTGGGCCAAATATCGAAACTGTTGTTGATGAGGCTACAAAAAAAGGGAGAGGCGGATTTACTGGAAATAGTGAAGATGATTATAAATTTAAAACACCTCAATTATATAATTTAAAAGATGTTACTTTTTTTGGTCATGGAGGAAGTTTTCAATCATTAAGAGAGGTTATTAGCTATAAAAACCAAGCAGTGAAAGAAAATCAAGATGTCGCAACTGATAAACTATCTCCGTTGTTTATTCCGCTTAATTTAACAGAAAATGAGATTGATTTAATTGTGACCTTTTTGGAAAACTCTTTGTACGATTCAAATTTGTCTAGATTTGTTCCTGAAAAATTGCCTTCTGGAAAATGTTTTCCAAATGCAGATTCACAATCACAAAAAGATTTAGGATTTAATTAAATATTAAAGAACTAAATTGTAGTTTAGATGTTTTGATAGCTAGACGTGAATAAACTACATTACTCAAACCTAATAAAAACCGAAGCAAAACGCCTCGGTTTTTTGTCTTGTGGTATTAGTAAAGCACAATTTTTAGAGGAAGAAGCTCCTCGATTAGAAAAATGGTTAAATAATAAAATGCATGGGGAAATGCGTTACATGGAAAACCATTTTGATAAGCGATTAGATCCCACAAAACTTGTTGAAGATTCTAAAAGTGTAGTTTCATTACTATTAAATTATTATCCATCAGAAGAACAAAATAATAATAGTTTTAAAATATCGAAGTACGCTTTTGGAACCGATTATCATTTTGTTATAAAAGACAAGTTAAAATCACTTTTAAGTTATATACAAGAAGAAATCGGAGACGTTCATGGAAGAGCATTTGTAGATTCTGCGCCTGTTCTTGACAAAGCTTGGGCAGCAAAAAGCGGTTTAGGTTGGATAGGAAAACACAGTAATCTACTAACTCAACAAATTGGCTCCTTCTATTTTATCGCAGAATTAATTATTGATTTAGAATTAGAATATGATTCTGCAACAACAGACCACTGCGGGTCGTGTACAGCCTGTATTGATGCTTGCCCAACCGAAGCTATAACGGAGCCTTATGTAGTAGATGGCAGTAAATGTATTTCATATTTCACCATAGAATTAAAAGAAAATATTCCTACTGAGTTTAAAGGAAAAATGGATGATTGGGTTTTTGGTTGTGATGTATGTCAGGACGTATGTCCTTGGAATCGATTTTCAAAATCGCATGAGGAACCATTATTCAATCCACATCCAGAATTACTCTCAATGTCCAAAAAAGATTGGGAAGAAATAACCGAAGACACTTTTAAAAAAGTATTTAAAAACTCGGCAGTGAAGCGCACCAAATTTTCTGGCTTAAAAAGAAACATCAATTTTCTTAAAGAATAGTAATATCCTTTAAAGGATTATTATATTTGTTCGTTTAGTTAATTATCCATTTTATGAGTGAAGAAAGTAAACGTAGAGAAGCCCTTGTATATCACGCAAAACCAACTCCGGGCAAAATTAAAGTCGTTCCAACTAAAAAGTACGCGAGTCAACGAGATCTGTCTTTGGCTTATTCTCCTGGTGTTGCGGCTCCTTGTTTAGAAATTGAAAAAGATAAAGACACGGCTTATAAATATACTGCAAAAGGAAATTTAGTCGCAGTAATTTCGAATGGAACAGCAGTTTTAGGGTTGGGAAATATTGGTCCTTTGGCTTCTAAACCTGTTATGGAAGGAAAAGGTTTGCTTTTTAAAATATTTGCAGATATAGATGTTTTTGATATTGAAGTTGACACTGAAAATATAGAAGAATTTATTCAGACGGTAAAAATGATTGCCCCAACTTTTGGAGGGATTAATCTTGAAGATATAAAAGCACCTGAAGCTTTTGAAATTGAAAGGCGATTAAAAGAGGAATTAGATATTCCTGTAATGCACGATGATCAACACGGTACTGCAATTATTTCAGCGGCAGCTTTGTTAAATGCCGTAGAACTTGCAAAAAAGAAACTTGATGAGGTTAAAATTGTAATAAGTGGAGCTGGAGCAGCAGCAATATCGTGTTCACGATTATACCAAGCATGTGGAGCAAAACGCGAAAACATGGTGATGTTGGATAGCAAAGGTGTTATTAGAAACGACAGAGAAAGTTTATCCACGGAAAAAGCTGAATTTGCTACTCATAGGAAAATAGATACGTTAGATGAAGCCATGAAAGATGCCGATGTTTTTATTGGTCTTTCTATGGCAAATATTGTTTCTCCAGAGATGTTAATGTCAATGGCAAAAAACCCGATTGTGTTTGCTATGGCAAACCCAGATCCGGAAATAAAATATGATATCGCCATCGCCACTCGTAAAGATATTATTATGGCAACGGGCAGAAGTGATCATCCTAATCAAGTAAATAATGTGTTAGGGTTCCCATTTATTTTTAGGGGAGCGTTGGATGTAAGGGCTACAAAAATTAATGAAGCCATGAAAATGGCAGCTGTAAAAGCCTTGGCTAAATTAGCTAAAGAACCCGTTCCAGAACAGGTTAACATTGCTTATGGTGAAACAAGATTAACCTTCGGTAAAGATTATATAATTCCAAAACCATTTGATCCTCGGTTAATTGCGGAAGTGCCCCCAGCGGTTGCTAAAGCCGCTATTGAAAGTGGAGTTGCTAAAAGGCCAATTACTGATTGGGAGCGTTATAAAGATTCTTTATTAGAAAGATTAGGATCTGATAACAAATTGGTAAGACTTCTTTTAAATAGAGCCAAACTTAATCCCAAACGTATTGTTTTCGCAGAGGCTGACCAGTTAGATGTCGTAAAAGCTGCTCAAATAGTTTATGAAGAAGGGATTGCAACCCCTATTCTTTTAGGAAGAAAGGAAACTATTGAATTATTAATGAAAGAAATAGAATTTGATGCTGATGTTTTAATAATAGACCCTAAAACTGAAGAGGAAAATGATAGAAAAAACAAATATGCCAAAGTTTATTGGGAACAGCGTAAACGGAGAGGTGTAACTTATTATTCCGCACAACGATTAATGAGAGAGCGTAACTATTTTGCAGCAATGATGGTGAATGAAGGTGATGCCGATGGATTAATTTCTGGGTACTCACGTAATTATCCAACTGTTGTAAAACCAATGTTGGAATTAATTGGGATGGCTCATGGTGTATCAAGAGTGGCAACCACCAATTTAATGATGACTAAGCGTGGACCACTATTTTTAAGTGATACATCTATTAATATTGATCCGGATGCAAAAGCATTGGCTAAAATCACACAAATGACTTCTAGAGTTATTAAAATGTTTGGTTTAAATCCAGTTTTGGCAATGGTGTCGTACTCCAATTTTGGTTCGTCGTCCAATCAAAATGCTTCTAAAGTTCGTGAAGCAGTGTCTATGTTGCATAGAACTAATCCTGAAATGGATGTAGATGGAGAATTACAAACCGATTTTGCACTAAATGACGCGATGTTGCGTGAAAGGTTTCCGTTTTCAAAACTGGTAGGAAAAAAAGTTAATGCTTTAATTTTTCCAAATCTTGATTCTGCTAATATCACTTATAAATTATTAAAAGAATTAAACGAAGCCGATTCAATTGGACCAATAATGATGGGTATGCGTAAACCAGTGCATATTTTGCAATTGGGAGCAAGTGTTGATGAAATTGTAAACATGACCGCTATTGCAGTTATTGATGCCCAACATAAAGAGAAATTGGAAATGGAGAATGCCGAAAAGTAGTAAGTTTTAATGCAAATAAATTTATTACATTTGGCCTGAAAACCTATACAAATTAATGATTACACATATTCAAGGAAAACTTACTGAAAAAAACCCAACTCATGTTGTAATTGAATGTAATGGTGTGGGCTATATGCTTAATATATCTTTACATACTTTTTCTCAAATTCCCGAAAATGAAAATCTAAAACTTTATACACATCTTCAAGTTAAAGAAGATTCGCATACGTTATATGGTTTTTCATCACTTGCAGAACGAGAAATTTTTAGATTATTAATATCAGTAAGTGGTATCGGTTCGAGTATAGCACGTACTATGCTGTCATCATTAACACCCAAACAGGTTAGAGAAGGAATTGCTAATAGCGATGTGGCGTTAATACAATCTATTAAAGGGATAGGAGCTAAAACGGCACAACGAGTTATAATCGATTTAAAAGATAAAATATTAAAGATTTATGATATTGATGAAGTTTCGGTTTCTAAAGACAATACCAGCAAAGATGAAGCGTTATCTGCTTTAGAAGTACTTGGTTTTGTAAAAAAACAAGCAGAACGAGCTGTAGATAAAATTATGATAGCCCATCCAGATGCTAATGTTGAAACTATTATAAAACAGGCGTTGAAAAATTTATAATATATTTTGAATAGAACTAAACCAACTTTTCTTAATTCGTTTAAACAAATTACTTTTTTTGTTTTTGCGTTAATTTACTCTGTAGTTGTGTGGCCTCAACAACCAACTCAAGACTCCATACAAACTGGGTTTAGCTTAGGTGAGATAAAAGTTCCAAACCCAGATAGTGTTGAATCTAAATACACGTACGACCCCATAACAAATCGCTATATTTATACTGAAAAGATTGGAAGTTTTAATATTAATTATCCGGTTATTTTAACCCCTAAAGAATATTATGACTTAGTAGCCAAAGAAAATTTAAGAGGCTATTATAAAGAAAAAATTGATGCTTATGATGGTAAAAAAGATGGTAGCGATAATGCCCAGAAAAACTTATTGCCAGAGTTTTATGTAAAATCAGATTTTTTCGAATCAATTTTTGGGAGTAATACTATAGAAGTCAACCCAACGGGTAATGTTGAAATGGATTTAGGTGTGCTCTTTTCTAGACAAGATAATCCGTCATTTTCACCTAGAAACAGAAGTAATTTTACTTTTGATTTTGATCAGCGTATTAGTTTGAGCTTGCTAGGGAAAGTTGGAACAAGGTTACAAGTAACGGCAAACTATGATACGCAATCAACTTTCGATTTTCAGCAACTTATAAAATTAGAATATACTCCTACTGAGGACGATATTCTTCAAAAAATTGAGATAGGTAATGTAAGTATGCCTTTAAACAGTTCGTTAATAACGGGAGCGCAAAGTTTATTTGGGGTAAAAGCACAACTTCAATTTGGTAAAACTACAGTTACTGGTGTGTTTTCTGAACAAAAATCCCAATCAAATACTGTAGTTGCTCAAGGTGGAGGAACCGTTGAAGAGTTTGAATTGTTTATTAGAGATTATGATGAAAATAGACACTTCTTTTTAGCTCAATATTTTAGAGATACTTATGATGATGCACTTAAAAATTATCCATTCATAAACAATAAAGGGTTACAAATTACGAGACTAGAAGTTTGGATGACTAACAGAAGTAATAGGACTGAAAATGTTAGAAATATAGTGGCTCTGCAAGATTTGGGCGAGAGCGATAAAGTTGGTTCGACCGTAAATGTTTTTGCTGCACCTGGCGCTTTACCAAATAATGCTAATAATGCGTTTGACCCGACAAACATAAATGCTTCAGCTCCAAACTCACAGTTAAATCAGAATATTCGAGATGTAGCAACTGTACAATCGGGAATTGAAGTAGCGAATACAAGAGAAGGATTTGATTATGCCAAGTTAGAAAATGCAAGAAAATTAACTAATGGTCAAGAGTATACATTAAATCAAGATTTAGGATATATCTCTTTAAATCAGCGATTGAATAACGATGAAGTATTGGCAGTGGCATTTCAATATACTTTAGGTGGAAAAGTTTATCAAGTAGGGGAATTTGCAAATGATGGAATAGATGCTACGGATGTTACCACAAATAATCAAGGACAAGTCACTTCAGTTGTTAATAGTAATTTAATATTGAAGTTGTTAAAAAGTAGCATCACCAATGTGACCCAGCCAGTTTGGGATTTGATGATGAAAAACATTTATGATACGGGAGCCTACAACCTAAGTCAGGATGATTTTAAACTTAATATTTTTTATAACGAAGCGTCTCCATTAAACTTTATAACTCCAGTTGGAAGCAGTTTTGATGTAGATATTAACGGTAATCCAGTTTCCGGTTCAACTGAAGAAAAGGACTTAATTCAGAATGTACCTTTATTAAGAGTCTTTAATTTAGATAAATTAAATTTTAACAACGACCCCCAAACTCGAGGTGATGGTTTTTTTGATTTTGTTCCTGGAATTACAGTGATACCTCAAAATGGAAAAATAGTATTTACTAGCGCAGAACCTTTTGGGCAATATCTTTTTAATGTATTAGGAGGTGGAGATTATGATAATGAAGCCTCTTATAATTCAGATCAAAATAAGTATGTTTATGATGTATTATATAAGAGTACCAAAACTGCCGCGTTAGAAGAAGTAGAAAAAAATAAGTTTAAATTAAAAGGACGATATAAATCTACAGGAGGCGATGGAATACCTATTGGCTCATTCAATGTGCCTAGAGGTTCAGTAAGAGTTACGGCAGGTGGTCGTGTTTTAGTTGAAGGGATAGATTACACTGTAAATTATAATTTAGGACGCGTTCAAATATTAGATGAAGCATTAAAGGCATCAAACACACCAATAGAAGTTTCAACAGAAAACAATGCAGTCTTCGGGCAACAAACAAGACGATTTACGGGGCTTAATGTAGAACACAAATTCAATGAGAATTTTGTTCTAGGGGGAACACTTTTAAATCTTAATGAGCGCCCAATAACTCAAAAAGCTAATTACGGAACAGAATCAATAAACAATACAATTTTTGGCTTAAATGGGAATTATTCTACCAAAGTGCCTTTTTTAACAAGGTTGGCAAATAAATTACCAAATATTGATACTGATGTAGAATCGAATTTATCTCTTAGAGGTGAGTTTGCATATTTAGCACCAGGCGCTCCTAAGGGAACTAATTTAAATGGTGAAGCAACATCATATGTTGATGATTTTGAAGGGTCGCAAAACGGAATCGATTTAAAATCTCAACAATCGTGGTATTTATCAAGTAGACCTCTAGGATTAGGGAGAAACTATTCAGAAGGTCCAGAAGATAATAATGGTGTCCAAAATGGTTATGATAGAGCCTTATTAAACTGGTACAGTATTGATCCTATTTTTTATAGCAGTCAACGGCCAGATGAGATTTCCGATGATGACGTTTCCGGGTTGTACACTAGCCGAGTTTTTATAAATGAGCTATTCCCTGATAGAGATTTAGTACAAGGGCAAAACTCAGTTCTATTTACATTAGATTTGGCTTATTACCCGCAAGAACGTGGGCCATATAATTTTGAACCAACTGCTGCCGATGGTACGATCGATAATCCACAAAACGCTTGGGCTGGTATCACGCGTCAATTAACATCAACAGATTTCGAGCAACAGAATGTAGAGTATATTGAGTTTTGGCTGCAAGATCCATTTCAAGAAAACCCAACAAATCCTGGAGGGAAATTGGTGTTCAATCTTGGGAATATATCAGAAGATATAATTAAGGACGGTAGAAAATTATATGAAAACGGACTGCCTGAAGACGGCGACGTTAATCTACTGCCTACTACTGCCTGGGGAACTGTGGTTCCTCAAAATCAATCATTAATTTATGCATTTGATACAACTGGGCAAGAACGGACTAATCAGGATGTTGGTTATGATGGTTATGACGATATTGAAGAAGCTTCGGTTTTTGGTAACGCTTTTGGGCCAGATCCTGCAAATGATAATTACGCATATTTTTTAAATTCAGAAGGAAATATATTTGATCGATATAAAAAATACAATGGTGTTGAAGGTAACACACCAGACACGTTTTCTGACACCAATAGAGGGGCGAATACGCAACCCGATGTTGAAGATATTAATCGTGATAATACAATGAACACGATTGATAGTTATTATGAATATGAGTTAGATATAACCAGGCAAAATTTACCGCTTTCAAAAGCTGATTTTGAAAACGTTCCAAATAGTAATCCGTTAAAAGAATATTTAAGAGATTTTAAAGATCAACCTCGTGCTTTGCCTAATGGAGAAAGTGTGAATGTGCGGTGGTATCAATTTAGAATACCAGTTCAAGGAAGTATCGCTACACCTATTGGAGGTATAACCGATTTAAGGTCTATAAGATTTACAAGAGTTTATCTTAAAGAGTTTACAGAATCAACGGTGTTCCGATTTGGAACTTTAGATTTAGTTCGAAGTGATTGGAGACGATATACCCAAACTTTAGAGTTTGATAAAGATAATCCAGATGATGATGGTACTGATTTTTCAGTTGGAGTTATAGGAACACTTGAAAATGAAGGAAGTTATGATAGGCCTCCAGGGATTGAACCAGAAGAA
>NZ_JABDMV010000055.1 GCF_013001275.1 Flaviramulus sp. | reverse complement strand
TTTACTTCTGCGGCACTAGCCCAAGCTGATAAGATTTCAGTTGTTAGTAATGATGATGGGATGAAATTAGTAGTGAACGGAAAGGATTTTATGATTAATGGGATGAACTGGGATTACTTTCCTATCGGAACCAATTATTCATATAGCTTATGGAATCAATCAGATGACGTTATTAAAGCGGCATTAGATGCAGAAATGGGTTTGTTAAAAAACATGGGTGTTAATGCTGTAAGAATGTATAGTGGTGTTCAGCCTAAATGGGTGAAATATATATTCGAAAAACACGGCATCTACACAATGCTAAATCATTCATTTGGTCGTTACGGATTAACTATTAATGGTGCATGGGTGCCTATTACAGATTATAGAGATCCAGCGACTCAAGAGCTTCTTATTAATGAGGTAACAAAATTAGCTCAAGATTTTAAAAATACACCTGGATTGTTATTGTTCTTATTAGGTAACGAAAACAACTATGGTTTGTTTTGGGCGGGTGCTGAAACGGAAGATTTCCCAGAGGGTAAAGAGCAAATTAACGCCGTTGGTGAATTACGCGGAAGACCCATGTATAAATTAATGAACGACGCCGCCATCAAAATGAAAGAAATAAGTACAGATAGACCAGTGGCTATTTGTAATGGTGACGTTTTATTTCTTGATATAGTTGCAGAAGAATGTAAAGATGTAGATATATATGGAACTAACATGTATAGAGGTGTATCATTTACAGACGCTTTTCAAACGATTAAAGAGAAATTTAATAAACCAGTGATGCTTACTGAGTTTGGTGCTGATGCGTTTAACGCAATAGAAAATAAAGAAGACCAAAAGTCTCAGGCGTTTTATATGGTAAGTAACTGGAAAGATATTTACTCGAATGCTGCAGGTTTAGGAAAAGCGCAAAATTCAATAGGAGGTTTTACCTTTCAATTTAGTGATGGTTGGTGGAAATACGGTCAAACAAAAAACCTAGATGTTCATGATAATAATGCATCATGGGCAAATGGTGGCTATTACATAGATATGGCGCCAGGTGAAAATAACATGAACGAAGAGTGGTTTGGTATTTGTGCTAAAGGGCCAACTAACGAAAGAGGGCTTTACGACCTTTACCCAAGAGCTGCTTATTATGCTTTAAAAGAAGCGCACCAATTAAACCCGTATAGTGAAGGAGCAACATTAGAATCGGTAGAAAGCCATTTTGATAATCTACAAATAATGGATGCTGTATTAAAAGCCAGAGGAGATAAAGCCGCATTAATAGGCGAAGGTTCTGGAAAAATAAAACTAAGTAATTTAAGAGCAGAATTTACAACATATAATACTGGTGGAAGTTTAATTACCACACCAGAAAACGAGGACCCAGATAGTCAATCTTATCCAAACAAACTAGGTTTTGATCACATGCAATCATATTTTATTGGGGTTGAAGGCAATCCTTCTCCTAATATGATGGCGAATGTAAATTTCAATATTATTGGAAACGTTGCCGACAATCCAATAGACGAAATATTTTATGAAAACAGAGCGCGTCCTTATTCAGTAAATACTGATAATGGCAATGTAAATGTTACAGACCCAAATAGGGTTCAAATATATAATGCATCTTACGAGTGGAAAGCAAAAGATTTTGATATAAGAGGGTTTTATAGAACAGGCCATTACCATTGGGGTTACGAAGGCGATTTTTTCGGCTTATATCCTGAATCAAATTATGGTCCTAATTTAGATATATATAATGGCGAAATATCTGGATTTGAAATTGATGGAAAGAGATCTTTAAATGGTTTAAAGGCAGCTTTCGGTCCACAATTATGGTGGGGAGCAAACCCAGCGGTTTTACTTAAATACAGCACGAAACTCGGACACTATGATGTTACGGGTGTTTATCATGAAGATATCGATAATATAGGAGAGGCTGTTTCCTCTATTGCTATTCCAATGCCAAAAACAAGAAGATTGACAGTTCATGTTGAAAGAAAGTTTGGAAATGTTGATTTCGAAATTGGTGGTATTTGGGGCGGTCAACCATTAAATGGGAGATCTTTTCAGGTAGCAGTTGGGGAGCCTGGCAATTACACGATACTTGAAGATAAAATACAAAATAAAGATAATTGGGGAGGAAAAGTAAAATTTAAATATTCAAAAGGAAGAGTTAATTGGTACGCACAAGCTGCAGCAATGGGATTAGTTGCTAATGGTGGTGCAGATAATACTAAAACGTTTACCGGATGGAAATTAAAAGATAGCGGAAGTGGAAACCAAACAAATATTCTTACTGGTTTTACATACTTAATTGGAGATTTTCAAATAGCTCCTAACTTTTTATGGCAAAAACCAATTGTAGCGGCTATGCCAAATGATGTACAAGCACCAGGAAGGCTTAGAAACATTTTTGATGATCCGTTTGCAGTACGATCTAATAGAGAAACCACAGCAGGAGAGATTTTATTAAGTTATGATCCTACTCCAGGAACTTGGATGTACGAATGGGATAATGATAGAGCAGAAGATGCTAAATTCGCAATGAATTTTGGTTTAGTATTCCGTCATCACCCAACAGCTCAAGATGCCGCTATTGGATTTTTAGCTGATCGTACATTGTTTGCGTTTCCTAACTCAGCACCTGCTAGAGATATATGGGAAGCACACACTAGAATCGTTTCAAAAGTGCATCCAGATTTAGGCGTTATCGCTAATCTTTATGCAGGAAACGGGCAAGCCAACGGTAGTGACCCTAGAATGATTCAACGTGTAGGTGGAGATATAAGACTTATTTATAATAAATTTAAAATGGTTCACTCATTTAAAATTAACGATTGGGGACCTTTTGATTACCACAGAGATTTTAACTTAACATACCCAGTACAATTAATGTTAGACCTATCAACTACATTAGGGAAACCAGACTGGTTTATTTTACCTGGTACGCAAGTAGGAATACGTGGAACATGGCGATCTCTGGATCAATATTCTCCAAGATATTCTCCAAACCAAACCTCTTCAGCATTTGCAACTGCGCCAACAATTAGCCCCGTAGGTTTTGAAGATGGCAATGAGTGGGAAATTAGAACATACATACATATCAATATTGGTAAATAAAAAAAGAGAAAAATGAAAAATAGAAAATTAATTTATTCAAAAATCACATTTCTTTTAGGACTCGTTCTTGTCTTAGCGGGGTGTGAAAGAGAGCTATCTGAAGAATATAAATTAGCTGGATTTTCAAAAGCTGGTGAAATTTTTATAGATGGTTTTACAGGCGGATTGGATTATTTCCCATATGCCGATTCTTATCAAGAAGCCTTTAGTGTAGATACTGAAACAAAATACGACGGAAGCGCCTCTATGCGTTTTGATGTGCCAAATGTAGGGGACCCAAATGGAGCCTATGCCGGAGCTATTTTCCGTTTAGAAACAGGTCGTGATTTATCAGGTTACGACGCCCTAACATTTTGGGCCAAAGGAACTCGAGCTGGTGTTATTAACGATATTGGTTTTGGTCAAGATTTTTTCGAAAATAAATACCAAACAAACAGAAGTATTCAATTAACATCTAATTGGAGAAAGTATATTATTCCAATTCCAGACCCTGCTAAATTAGTACAAGAAAGAGGTATGTTTTGGTATGCTGAAGGTCCAGAAAATGGTGAAGGCTATTCGTTTTGGATAGACGAACTTCAGTTTGAAAAACTAGGGACTATTGCGCAACCACAACCAGCTATTTTTAATGGTGCAGATAAAACTGATGGAGGTTTTGTAGGAGTTGATTTTGCAGTAACTGACCTAACACAAACTTTTAACACAGGATCGGGATCAAACATAACCGTTAACGCTGCTCCTTCTTACTTCAGTTTTAAATCCTCTAATGAAGATGTTGCTTTTGTAAATGAATCTGGTATTATTTCAGTGGTTTCGGAAGGAACATCTAAAATAACCGCAACTTTAGGAGGTGTTTTAGCAAATGGTTCGTTAGAGCTAACTTCAACAGGTTCCTTTGATTTAGCACCAACACCAACAAGAGATGCTAGTAAAGTTATTTCTATTTTTAGTGATTCATACACAAATGTTCCTGTAGACTTTTTTAATGGATATTGGGAACCTTTTCAAACAACACTATCATCTGATTTGACAATTAATGGCAATAACATGATTAACTATTCTGAATTTAATTTTGTTGGAAATCAGTTTGCAAACCCTACTGTTGATGCGTCACAAAAATCGAATGTACACATTAACATGTATATTCCAAATAGCGTGCCTGCAGACATGGACTTTTTAATTACGCTTGTAGATTTTGGCGCAGATAAAGCTGATGGCGGAGGAGATGATACAAGGGAACAAATATTTTTTGATAAATCTCTTTGGGTTGCTGATACATGGATTACTTTAGAATTCCCAATAACAATGACAAACAAAAACAACATTGGCCTTATTATTTATGAAAATATTAATTTTTCATCTTTAAGTAATTGGTATTTGGATAATGTTTATTTCTATGAAGATTAATACCGTCATTAGAGTTTAAAAATGAATACAATGAATTCAAAAAATATGAAAAAAATGAAAACAAAAATCTTTAAGCAGAATCCAATATATAGAAAAGGAAACTTAATATTGGGTGTACTTACTATAGCGTTATTGGTTTTATTTCCTGCATTCACTGGTTGTACTACTAGCGAGACACAAACAGTTGCAAACTTCCAAACCATTTCAATGCAAGATGAGTTTGATGTAGACGGATGGCCAGATAGCTCTATTTGGACTTACGATATAGGTAATGGTGCAGGAACTTCAGCGGGAGCAGGCTGGGGCAACAATGAATTGCAATACTATACAAATAACTCAAAAAACGTATCTGTACAAAACGGATACTTGTTAATAACTGCGGAAAAAGAAGATTTTGAAGGGTCTTCATATACTTCGGCTAGAATCTTAACAAAAGACTTATTTGAACAAAAATATGGTCGTTTTGAAGCTAGAATTAAATTACCATGGGGACAAGGTATTTGGCCAGCATTTTGGCTTTTAGGCGCAAATTCTGATGAAGTTATTTGGCCGGCTTGTGGAGAAATTGATATTATGGAAAATCGAGGACAAGAACCAACTTTAATTAATGGTAGCATTCATGGTCCAGGATATTCAGCCGGAGAAGCTGTTACAAAAGCTTATACATTAGAGAATTCACGTTTTGATACGGACTTTCATATTTTTGGTATTGAGTGGGGCCCAGGATATATTAACTATTACGTTGACGATGTATTATATAATCAAATTACACCTGAAGACGCTGATGGAGAATGGGTTTTTGATGATCAACCATTTTATATAATAATGAATGTAGCTGTTGGTGGAAATTATGTAGGCTCACCGAGCGCTGAAACTGTTTTTCCACAAACTATGCTTGTAGACTATGTACGTGTTTATAAAGCTAATCTTATTAACAACTAAACAAAAAAACAAATTAATTATGAAACAAATATTTAAAACTATTAAAATTGCCTCGATATTATTTCTTACACTTGGCTTAGTTAGCTGTGAAGAAGATGAAGTGGCATTCCCTAAAGCCTTTGCTGAATTTACTTATACTGTAAATCACGAAACAGGTGTTGTGAAATTTATAAATACGTCTAGAAACGCAACTATTTTTAATTGGAGTTTTGGCGATCAACAAACTTCTACGGAGGTTAATCCATTTCACATTTACCAACCAGGAAGCTATACGGTTTCGTTGGTCGCTAAGAATATAGCGGGTTCGTTCAGAACGTTTCAAGACATTGTTACAATAGGGCTTCCAAGCACTCCTGGTGGAGGCGGTTCAGATGAGTGTACACCTGATGCAGCTCAATCTTTAGCCGCGGCAGATTTAAACTTAACGTTTAAAGACGACCCAACAGCTAGTTTTATTCAAGACAATGCTACCTTAGAATACGTTGATAATCCGGGTCCTTCTTCTGTAAATAATTCATGTAAAGTAGGTAAAGTAACTAATGCTAACCAAAACCCTTGGGACAATATTCAAATTGATTTTGCAGAAAAGCTAACACTTACTGACGAATCAACTTTCACAATGAAAGTTTATTCTCCAGAATCTGGTTATAAAGTAACTTTAAAGTTAGAAGATAAGGGATCGGCTGGTGCAATTGCTAAAGAATTCCCTTCTACAACAGCTACAACAAAAACTGACGAGTGGGAAGAGCTTACATTTAATCTAAGTGCAGCAGATAGTGGTATATATGATAAAATTGTATTCTTTTTCGATTTAGAAACTTTAAATGGAAACACTTATTATTTCGATGATTTAAAATTAATCCTTGATGGTGGCACCGGTTGCGGTGGCGGCGGATCTGGTGGTGGATCTGGCGGCGGAACTGGTGGCGGATGCTCTGGTGATGCGGTTAATGCAACGGCATTCCCAGTAAATTTCGAAAGTTGTGAGTCTTTTACAAGTACCTTTAATGATGCTGGAAGTATAACAACATCACTTGATGATAACCCATCAAAAACAGGTATAAACACTTCAGATTATGTTTTAAAAGTAGTGAAAGCTGCTGGAACAAACAGATGGGCAGGTTTTCAAAACCCTTTCCCTAGTAATTTTGATGCGACAAAAACATTTAAATTTAAAATATATTCAACAGTAGCAAACGTGGTTATGAGATTTGAAATAAATAGCGACCCACAAGATTCTGGTTCTGGAAACCCAGGGCCACAGTTTGCAACTATAACAG
>NZ_JABDMV010000070.1 GCF_013001275.1 Flaviramulus sp. | reverse complement strand
TGCCGATGATACAGGCTTAGAAGTGGAGGAGCTTCATGGTGCGCCAGGTGTTTTATCAGCTCGATATGCTGGTAACAAGTGTGACTCGAATGATAACATAAATAAACTCCTTAGAGAATTAGGAGATAATACCGTACGAACTGCTCAATTTAAAACCGTTATTGCTTTATATTTAAATGATAAAATAGAAACTTTTACTGGTATTTGCATAGGAAAAATCACCGCTGAAAAGCAAGGTCATGAGGGATTTGGTTACGATCCTGTTTTTATACCTATTGGCTATAGTAAGACATTTGCAGAAATGGATTTAACCTTAAAAAACAAAATCAGTCATAGGGGAAAAGCGGTCTCTAGCCTGATAGCATTTTTAAAAAAATAAATAAGTACAAAAAACAAAAATTGCTATTGGTGGTTAATATAGATTGTGTTACTTTTAATTTATGACAGAGGAAGAAATAGATAAAGAAAATGCGGCCATCGCCAAAGCTTATAAAGAATTACTAAAAGTTAGTTATACTGCGCTTACTGATGATGATAAAAAACTTATCCGTAAAGCTTTTGAAGTGGCCCTCGACGGCCATAAGAATCAACGTAGAAAATCCGGAGAAGCTTACATTTTTCATCCTTTAGCTGTTGCAAAAATTGTAGCTCAAGAAATTGGTTTGGACGCCACATCAATCGCTTCTGCTCTGCTTCACGACGTTGTTGAGGATAGCCCTGATTATGACATTACAGACATTGAAAAGCAATTCGGAAATACCATAGCCACTATAGTTGACGGGCTTACAAAAATTTCCTCCTTAAGTAAAGACCAAGATATGGATGTGTCTTTACAAGCAGAGAATTTTCGAAAAATGTTGCTAACGCTAAATGATGACGTAAGAGTAATCATTATAAAAATTGCAGACCGCCTACATAACATGCAAACTATGGATGCGATGCGAGCTGACAAGCAAATAAAAATCGCTTCCGAAACACTTTATATTTACGCTCCTTTAGCTCATAGAATTGGACTCTACAATATTAAAACAGAGCTAGAAGATTTAGGCTTAAAGTATACTGAACCTGAAGTTTACAATGATATTTTAAGTAAAATAAAAGAAAGCAAAGAAGAACAAGATATTTACATAGCGCAGTTTAGTGAAGTAATAAAAAACTCATTAGATAAAGAAAATCTTGATTACACTATAAAAGGTAGGCCTAAATCCATTTTTTCTATCAGAAGGAAAATGCTAAATCAGGGTGTTCCGTTTGATGAAGTTTATGATAAGTTTGCCATACGTATAATCTATCAATGCGAAATTGATCCTAAAATCGAAAAATTTCTAGCATGGAAAATATATTCAATTGTAACAGACCATTTCAGGCCTAACCCCATTAGATTGCGCGACTGGATTTCGTCTCCTAAAAGCACAGGATACGAGGCATTACACATTACCGTAATGGGCCCCAAAGGGCGCTGGGTTGAAGTACAAATACGAAGTAACAGAATGAACGAAATTGCTGAAAAAGGATATGCCGCACATTACAAATATAAACAAGGAGAGGAACACGAAGACAACCTCGAAAACTGGATAAATCGGCTACAAGAAACACTTGAAAATCAAGAAACCAATGCTGTTGATTTTGTAGAACAGTTTAAACTAAATTTATATTCCAAAGAGATATATGTTTTTACTCCTAATGGTGAATTAAAGTCGCTTCCAAAAGGAGCAACTGCCTTAGATTTTGCATTTAATATTCACACAGAAGTTGGAATGAAAACGCGAGGCGCTAAAGTTAATGGTAAGTTAGTCACCTTGAGTCATGAGTTAAAAAGTGGAGATCAAGTTGAAATTTTAACATCCGAAAATTCAAAGCCAAACCCCAACTGGCTAGATTATGCAACTACTGCTCGATCTAGAAGTAAAATAAAATCAGCCTTAAAAGAAGATAGGAAATTAATTGGGGAAGATGGTAAAGAAATTTTGCGCAGAAAACTAAAGCAGTTAAAAATTACTTTAAATGAAGAATCTATTAATGAAATGGTTCGGTTTTTTAAGCTTAAAACTAGTTTAGATTTATTTTATAGAATCGGTGTTGGCACGATTGATAATACAATGCTGAAAAGTTATGCTTCTTCTAGAAGTAATGCTTTTATGAGTTATATTAAAAATAAAATTTCTCGAAAAGAACCAATAAAAAAAGATGAGTTAGAAAAGGATGAAGTAACTCTAAAATTTGACTCTTTAGTATTTGGCAAAGAGGAAGAAAAACTTGATTATAAACTATCTAATTGCTGCAACCCTATTCCTGGCGATAATGTTTTTGGTTTTTTAACGGTTAACGAAGGTCTTAAGGTGCACAAAAATAACTGTCCAAACGCAGTAAGTTTACAATCGAACTATGCCTATAGAATAATGCAGGCAAAATGGATAGATTCCACTCAGCAAGAGTTTTTAGCTAAAATTGTTATTTCGGGTATTGACCATATTGGATTGGTTAATGATATAACAAATATCATTTCAGAAAACATGCATGTAAACATGAAAAGCATTAGTTTTGAAAGTAACGATGGCCTATTTTCGGGTAAAATAAATGTTGTTGTAAAGAATAATACTATTATTAAAAAGTTATTGGAAAAACTTAAAAAAATTAATGGTATTGATAAGGTTATTAGAGTGTAAATTGTGTAAATTTGCGACGAAATTATGGATGCTAAAGCGGAAATTAAAAATCAGGAAATTGTAAAAAGTGTATTTACTAACTTTTTAGAAGGTAATGGACACCGAAAAACTCCCGAGCGCTATGCAATACTTCAAGAAATCTATAATAATAAGGAGCATTTTGATATAGAATCTCTATATCTAAACATGAAAAACAAAAAATATCGAGTTTCTCGCGCTACTTTATACAATACAATAGAATTACTTTTAGCTTGTGGTTTAGTTAGAAAACACCAGTTTGGACAAAATCAAGCACAATATGAAAAATCGTATTTTGATAGGCAACACGATCATGTAATACTTACCGATACAGGCGAAGTTATTGAGTTTTGTGACCCTCGAATTCAATCAATTAAAAAAACAATCGAAGAAGTATTCGATATTGAAATAAATAACCACTCACTCTATTTTTACGGGAATAGAAAATCATCCACAAAAAACTAACTTTTACAATGGCAGTAGATTTACTACTAGGATTACAATGGGGCGACGAAGGCAAAGGAAAAATTGTTGACGTTCTTACCTCTAACTACAATATTATTGCACGTTTTCAAGGTGGCCCAAATGCAGGGCATACGCTTGTTTTTAACGGACGAAAACATGTGTTACATACAATCCCTTCTGGAATATTTCATGATGATGCTTTAAATCTAGTTGGAAACGGTGTTGTAATCGATCCGGTTATTTTTAAAGGAGAATTGGACAAACTGGAAGAACAACAGGTTGATTATAGAAAATCGCTTCTAATTTCACGAAAAGCACATATTATTTTACCAACTCACAGATTACTTGATGCGGCAAGTGAAGCTTCAAAAGGAAAAGCCAAAATAGGCTCAACTTTAAAAGGTATTGGCCCAACTTACATGGATAAGACGGGTAGAAATGGAATACGAGTTGGTGATTTGGAATTAAGTGATTGGAAAGAAAAATATAGAGCATTAGCAGATAAGCATGAATCTATGATTGCCTACTATAATGTTGAAATAGAATATAATTTAGCTGAGCTTGAAGCTGAATTTTTCAAGGCGGTGAAAGTCTTAAAATCTCTCAAATTTATTGACTCAGAAGAATACATATACCAAGCACAAAAATCTGGAAAAACAATTTTAGCTGAAGGCGCTCAAGGATCCTTGCTAGACATAGATTTTGGAACCTATCCATTCGTAACTTCTAGTAACACAACGGCTGCAGGCGCATGCACAGGTTTGGGCGTTTCTCCTGGTCAAATAGGTGAAGTATTTGGCATATTTAAAGCTTATACAACTCGTGTAGGTTCAGGTCCATTTCCAACAGAATTGTTTGATGAAGATGGAAAAATAATGGCTCGCGTAGGTAATGAATTTGGTGCAACCACCGGGAGACCAAGACGATGCGGTTGGCTAGACCTCATTGCATTAAAATATGCATGTCAAGTTAATGGTGTCACCCAATTAATGATGATGAAAGGTGATGTGCTTTCAGGATTTAAAACCTTAAAAGTATGTACTTCTTATAAATATAAAGGAGAGGTTATTACACATTTACCGTATAATATCGAACCAGAAAATGTAGAACCAATTTATTCAGAATTCGACGGTTGGAAAGAAGATTTAACTAAGATGACGGAAGCTTCGCAGCTACCAAAATCATTGAATGAATACATTGAATTTTTAGAAAAGGAATTAGAAATTCCAATCACAATAGTTTCGGTCGGTCCAGATAGAAAACAAACTATATTTAGACAAGAGCTGGTTCAATAAATAAACCATATTATATATTTAAAAACGCTCCTTGATTAATTTTGGAGCGTTTTTTTGTTACTTACACTTTAAACTCAGATTAATCGTTATTTTTGCTACAAACGTTTTTATATTTTGAACAAATCACAGATTTTACTTTATTTAATTTTGTTTGCTTTTGCATCGCCTTTTAATATTCAGGCACAATCAAAAAAGAAAATTGAAATCGATTATGCAGGGAAATTAACTATTGATGAAGCTAATTATCCCGGGGCAAAAGTATTAACTCGAGATGATTCTCAGCAAGTACAAATAAGCCATCAAGGAACCAATTTATGGTGCGATAGAGCCATTCATTTCAGTAAAGAAAATTTTATTGAAGCCTATGGCAATGTAAAACTGGTTCAGGGTGATACTATAAATATGACTTCGAAATATGTTGAGTACAGTGGGATTACTGAATTAGCTTTTGCAAGCGGCGATGTCGTTTTAAAAGATCCTAATTCGACTATATCATCTGATACCTTATATTTTGACAAGTTAAAGCAACAAGCCTTCTATAAAAGCGGAGGGACAGTTGTTAAAGACTCTTCCGGAACAATAACTAGTAAGATTGGTAGATATTACATGGATATAAAAAAGTACCGATTTGTTGAAGATGTTGTTTTAGTTAATAAAGAATCAAAAATAAACTCAGATTATTTTGATTTTTATTCAGATACTGGTTACGCCTATTTATATGGCCCTTCAACTATAACTACAGAAACCAGCGAAACTTATTGTGAAAAAGGGTTTTACGACACAAAAAACAAAACGGGTTATGCTGTAAAAAAATCAAAAATAAATTATGATAATAGAATCATTGAAGGTGATAGCTTATACTTTGATAATAATACAAGTTTCGCCTCGGCAACTAATAATATAACCGTTACCGATACTATAAATAAAAGTATAATTAAGGGGCATTATGCCGAAGTTTACAAAGAAAAAGACTCTGTTTTCATAACAAAACGTGCGTTAGCTATTACTATTCAAGAGAATGATTCAATTTATATTCACGCGGATAAAATAATGGTAACTGGGAAACCAGATAATCGCAAAGTGAAAGCCTATTACAATGCTAAAATATTTAAATCTGATATTAGCGGAAAAGCCGATTCAATTCATTCAAATCAAAAAACAGGTTTAACCAAATTAATAAATATTCCAAAGTTTTCGCCAGGAGATAAATTTTCAACCAGAAGAAAACCTATTATGTGGAATTTTGAAAACCAAATGACCGGCGATACAATTCATTTAATAGCTAATAATGAAAAGGAAAAATTAGATTCACTTCTCGTTTTTAATCATGCGTTTATAATAAGCCATGATACAATTAGTAAAACAGGATACAATCAAATATCTGGCATGCGACTAGTAGGTTTTTTTAATGATGAAAATCAATTGAGAAAAGTAGATATAACGAAAAATGCAGAATCAATTTTTTATGCACGAAACGATAAACAAGAATTAATTGGAATTGATAAAGCAAAATCTGGTAGCATCTCAATATTATTTGACAATGGTGATATAGATGAATATACGAGGTTTAATCAAATAGATGGGAACTTGTATCCTGAATCTGATTACCCTGAAAAAGAACGACTTTTAAAAGATTTTGATTGGCGTGATGATGAACGACCTTTAAGTGTTGATGATTTATTTAAAGACGACCCTCCTTTAAAATTACCAATTATAAAGGGAATGGAAGATTACATTCCACAGGATGATTTTGTTGATGATGAGCTTCTTAAACGTATTAAAAAAGCGGATAGCAATGCTAATTTAACAAAAGGAGATAAATCAAAAGCTTCACGAAACTTACCTAGTAAAGCAAAACTTCAAAAGCCATATAAGAAGGCGATATAATAAATGATTTCCGACTTCTATAAATATCAAGCTCAAACCACACCACATCCTTTGGCTTTGGAAATTTCTCATGCTCGAGGATCTTATATTTATGATTCCAACAATAAAGCATATTTAGATTTTGTTGCAGGTGTTTCTGCTTGTCCACTTGGTCATAATCATGCTAAAGTAGTCAATGCTATAAAAAATCAATTGGATAATTATATGCATGTCATGGTTTATGGGGAGTATATACAACAACCAGCTGTAGAACTCACCAAATTATTGGCAAAACATTTACCATATCCTTTAGAAAAAACGTATTTAACCAACTCGGGAACCGAAGCCATAGAAGGTGCTTTAAAACTAGCAAAACGAGCTACTGGCCGAAGCGAAATAATTGCAGCCAACAAAGCATACCATGGGAATACCATGGGATCGATGAGTATTATGGGCATTGAAGAACGCAAACAAGCTTTCAGGCCACTTTTACCAGATGTAAAGTTTATTACTTTTAATAGTGACGATGATTTAAAACAAATTACCAATAAAACAGCCTGTGTTATTTTAGAAACCATACAAGGCGGGGCTGGATTTATAGTACCGACAAATAACTACCTACAAAAAGTTCAAAATCAATGTAATAAAGTAGGTGCGCTTTTAATTTTAGATGAAATTCAACCCGGAATTGGTAGAACAGGTAAATTATTTGGTTTTGAAAACTATAAATGTACTCCTGATATCGTAGTAACCGGAAAAGGATTGGGAGGAGGCATGCCTATTGGTGCATTTACAGCGTCTAGTAAACTAATGGATTTGCTACAAGACAAACCAAAACTAGGTCACATTACTACATTTGGTGGCCATCCAGTAATTGCAGCGTCAGCGTTAGCAACTTTAAAAGAAATTACGGAAAGTAATTTAATGCAACAAGTTCTTGAAAAAGAGGCGTTTTTTCGAGAACATTTAGTGCATCCATTGATTAATGACATTCGTGGTAAAGGCCTCATGTTGGCCATAATAACACCATCATCGGAAATAGCAAATTCTTTGGTTTTAAAATCTCAAGATGCTGGATTAATACTTTTTTGGCTTCTTTTTGAACCGAAAGCTGTTCGGATAACACCTCCTTTAACAATCTCAAACGACGAAATAATCAAAGGGTGTAAAATTATTATCAATATATTAGATGAAATACAGCACGCCTAATCATCTTTCAACTTTCTGATTTTCAAACTACAAGAAGCTAAAAACACTTCTAAGCGCTATAAATGTTCATTACTTTGTTAAAAACATTTACTCAATAGCAAGCAATAACAAAAATAGAACCTTAAATTTATTATGCTACAAATTTACATTTTTGCTTATGGAGTTTAGTCATAACGACAACAACAATAACAACAACTTACCGCTCACTAAATTTGAATCGATGTTAAAAACTAACCACGTTTTGTTCTTCGATTCTGAAGAATTTGAAAACATCATTCACCATTACCTAAATCAAGGTAAAATTGCTTTGGCAAAAAAAGCTATCAAATTAGGATTAGACCAACATCCAAGCTCTATTAATTTAAGACTATTTAAAGTAGAAGTTTTTATTTTTGAAGATAAATTACTTGAAGCAGATTCGTTATTAAATGAATTGTATACGTTAGACCCAATGAATGAAGAAATCTACATTCAGAAAGCTAACATATTTTCCAAAAAAGATGAACATCAACAAGCAATAGATGTATTAAAGAAGGCTTTACAACTAACCGAAGATGTTGTTGATTTATATTCTTTAATTGGAATGGAATATTTATTTCTAGACCAATTTGAAGATGCCAAAGTTTATTTCATGAAATGTTTAGAATCAGATTCTAATGATTATTCAGCGTTATATAATGTAATTTATTGTTTTGAATTTTTAAAACAACATGAAGAAGCTATTACATATCTCAATTTATTTCTAGATAGCAATCCTTATTGTGAAGTAGCATGGCATCAATTAGGAAAACAATATTTTACACTAAAAGATTATAATAAAGCTTTAACATCTTTTGATTTTGCAATCATTTCTGATGATACTTTTGTCGGTGCCTACCTTGAACGAGGTAAGGTTCTGGAAAAATTAAAACGTTATGAGGATGCAATCGAAAATTACACAATTACTTTAAAATTAGATGAGCCAACTTCCTTTGCATTATTAAGAATAGGAAACTGCTATGAAAAATTACAAAATAATGATTTGGCAATTCAGTTTTACGACAGAACCGTGCATGAAGACCCTCTATTAGATAAAGGTTGGATTGCGATAACTAAATTTTATAATAAAAAAGGAAATTCCCAAAAAGCTCTTTACTACATCAACAGAGCAATAAATATTGATGCCGAAAATGTAATTTATTGGAAATTATATTCTCAAATCAACCAAAGATTAAAATTTTATGAGGAAGCTGAACGTGGCTTCAAAAAAACTTTAGAATTAGGTAATTATGAGTTAAATACATGGTTATCACGCGGCGATTTACTTATAAAATTAGGAGAACCACAAGCAGCTGTTTATAATTTTGAGCAGACTTTAGAGTTTTATCCAGAAAATGTTGAAATAGAGTATCGTTTAGCAGGTCTTTATTTTTGTTTAAATGAAAACGACAAAGGAATTTTTCATTTAAAAAATGCAATTAAACAAAACGAAGAATATTCGTTTATAATTGAAGAATTATTTCCAGAAGTCGCTAAAAAAATTCTAGTAAAAAGCATTCTTAGTTCTATCCAATAAGTATCGTTTAATTAATTTGTATACCTTTGGTTTTCTGTAAAAAATTCAAAATATGCAAAGACGTTTATCAGATTATTTAATTATTTCTTTTAAAGGATTAGCTATGGGTGCTGCCGATGCCGTTCCTGGTGTTTCTGGAGGCACTATCGCCTTTATTTCTGGTATTTATGAAGAACTAATTAACACTATTAGCAACATTAATATGTCGCTTTTCAAAACACTATTCACTAACGGCATTAAAGAATTTTGGAAGGATTTAAATGGCAATTTTCTACTATCCTTGTTATTAGGAATCATAATCAGTTTTGTGTCTTTTATGCGGCTAGCAAAATATTTATTAGAATATCATCCTGTATTAATTTGGTCATTCTTTTTTGGACTTATAGTCGCGAGTATTTATTTTGTAGGCAAACAAATTAATAAGTGGCGTTTAGCAACAATTTTAGCGTTAATATTTGGTGCTATAGTTGCTTTTTACATAAGTAAATTACCCTCCATGACTACTAATGAAAATCCTTGGTTTTTATTTTTTGCAGGAGCCATTGCAATATGCGCGATGATTTTACCAGGTATTTCTGGATCATTTATATTAATAATTTTAGGAGCCTACAAAACCCTTAGTGACGCAATACATGATATCGATTTAAATAAAATTATCATTTTCACGGGTGGTGCAATAGTTGGTTTGCTCAGTTTTAGTCATATATTAAAATGGTTATTTAAGCATTATCACAATATAACATTAGCACTACTAACAGGGTTCATTTTTGGATCACTAAATAAAGTATGGCCTTGGAAAAAAACGTTGACTTGGCATACCGATTCCAAAGGAATTGAGGTTCCACTCTTACAAGAAAGTGTTTCACCATTCTCATTTAGCGGAGATAACCAATTGGCTTTTGCGCTTATTTTAATGCTTCTAGGATTTTTAACTATTTTTATTCTTGAAAGATTAGGATCCAAAAAATAAAAATGGAAAGCACTAGAACCCTTACTGATAAAATTTTTCTAGTTCTTAAAGGATTAGGTATGGGTGCTGCCAACAAAGTACCTGGTGTGTCTGGCGGCGTCGTAGCTTTTGTTGCTGGTTTTTATGAAGAATTTATTTATTCTCTAAAAAAGGTAAACAAAACAGCCTTTAAACTGTTTTTTAATGGCCGTTTTAAAAGCTTTTATAGATACATAAACGGTAAATTTTTGGGCCTGCTTTTCTTTGGAATGATAGTGAGTTATTTTAGCGTATCAAAAGTATTAGATTACTTGATAAAACATTATGAACTTTATGTTTGGAGTGTTTTTTTCGGAATGATTATCGGTTCTATTTATTATATAAATAAAGATTTTAAGGATTGGAATTATAGAACTTCCACATCACTTGCATTAGGTATTTTACTTGGTATTAGCATCAGTTTTTTAAATCCTGCAAAAGAAAATGATAATCTTTGGTTTGTGTTTTTCTGTGGAATTATTAGTGTTTCAGGAATGACTCTTCCAGGTTTTTCAGGTTCTTTTATACTCATACTTTTAGGAAATTATGTTTTGTTATTAGTCGATTCTGTAAATGCCTTATTTGATACATTTTCTGATATTTTTAGCGGCGATTTTAGCTTTGTTAGAAATGCTGCAAGACTTAGAATGCTTCAAGTATTAGCTGTATTTACATTAGGTTCCATAACAGGACTAATAACCTTTTCTCATCTTTTAAGCTACATTTTAAAACATTATAAAAGTATTACTCTTTCTGCCATTATCGGTTTTATAATTGGGTCTTTAGGCGTTGTTTGGCCATGGAAGAAAACAATTTATAAATATGCAGAAGATGGTAGTTTTCTATATGATTCTACGGGCAATAAAGTAGTTGAAAATTTTGAGCGCTTTATTCCCAGTTTAAACACAGAAACTTATTATGCTATAATCTTTATTGTCATAGGTGTTCTTTTAGTATTAGCATTGGAATGGTATGGACAAAAAACTAGAAAAGTAAAATGAATAAATTAGGGCTTTTAGGTAAAAATATTTCGTATTCCTTCTCAAGAACTTATTTTAAAAATAAATTTGAAGTAGAAAATATTAAAGACACTACTTATGAAAATTTTGATATTGAAAGTATAGATTTATTTCCTACAATTATAAAAAACACCAAAGGATTAAAAGGGCTTAATGTTACTATTCCATATAAAGAACAAATAATACCATATCTAGATAAAATCAACAAAAAAGCGAAAGCTATTGGTGCTGTAAACACTGTAAAAATTACAAAAAAAGGGAAATTAGTTGGCTATAATACAGATTGTTATGGTTTTAAACATAGCATAAAACCCTTTTTAAATACAAATCACGTAAACGCTTTAATATTAGGTACAGGTGGGGCGAGTAAAGCTATAGCCTTTACCCTTGAAGAGTTAGGTATTAAATATAAATTTGTTTCGAGAATACTTTCTGAAGGTATAGATTTTAGTTATGATACCTTAAATGAAAATGACATTAAAAACCATCAAATAATTATAAATTGTACGCCTTTAGGAACATTTCCTAACATACATGAATTCCCAAATATTCCTTACAATTGTATAACGAGCAACCACATTCTGTTTGATTTAATTTATAATCCTGAAGAATCTACATTTCTAAAAAAAGGTAAGGAAAACAAAGCAACCATAATTAATGGATTAAATATGCTAAAATTACAAGCAGAGAAAGCCTGGAGCATATGGAATATAAAATAAACGTACTCCATTATAGTTAAATCGACAACTCTCACTTTGTAAATACTTTACTAGTTAGTATCTTTAAAGTTCTAAGAAATAATTGAACCTTAACATTTTTTACAATGTCTGACGTAAATAACACTTCTAATACAGAAGAAAAAGAAGTAACTAGCTCCAATGAAAGCTCATTAGAATTAACTGATAATCAAGTAGTTGAATCAATTTCATTAAACGAAAAAGATGAAACTATTAAGGAGCATGTGGTAGAAAAAGACGCTATAAACGAAGAATTAAACGCAGATAAAAAAAATGGTGCAGACGATAATAATTCAAGTAAAGCTGAAGAAAATGATGATGTTATAAATGAAATTGAAGAGGCAAATGCTGAAGATGCTGAAGACGAAGGCAATAAAGACCGACACAAAATTGAGGTAAAAGAATACGACTCCATGTCATTAGAAGCTTTAGCAATTGAGCTAGAAAAACTTTTAAAAACTGAGAAAGTTCAAGCTATAAAATCGCATGTTGACAAAATTAAATCTGAATTTCAAACAAAATTTCAAGCTTTATTAGACGAAAAGAAAGAAGAGTTTTTAAACGACGGTGGTAACGAAATCGACTTTTATTATTCTTCACCGGTTCAAAAAAGATTTAAAGAAGCTTATAAAGAATACAGAAAAAAAGTACATGAACATTACCAAAGCTTAGAGAAAAATCTAAAGCAAAATTTAGCTGATAAATTAGAAATAATTGAAGAATTAAAAGGACTGCTAAATTTAGAAGAGAATATTAACACAACCTATAAGCACTTTAAAGAGCTACAGGAACGCTGGCGAAACACGGGTCCAATTCCACGGGATAAATACAACAACGCATGGAATAGTTATCATCACCATGTAGAAATGTTTTACGATTTTTTACATTTAAATAGAGACTTACGTGATTTAGATTTTAAGCATAATTTAGAGAAAAAGATTTTAATTATTGAACGTGCTGAGGAGTTAGCACAAGATGATAATGTGATGCGAGCTTTCCGAGAGCTTCAAGAATTACACAAAATGTGGAAAGAAGAACTAGGACCTGTAGGTAGAGATCATAGAGAAGCGATTTGGGAACGATTTAAATCTGCCACTAAAATAATTAATGAAAAACGACAAATTTATTATCAAGAAATAGATAAAGTTTACGAAAAAAATCTTGAAAAAAAGCTGGAAATCATAAGCGGCATTGAAAATATTAACACCCAAGAAGGAAGTTCACATAGTGCTTGGCAAAATAAGATAAAACAAGTTGAAGTACTAAGAGAAGCTTTTTTTAAAGCAGGTAAAGTACCTATAAAATTGAACGAAAGCACATGGGCTAAGTTCAAAGAAGCTGTTAGAACGTTTAACCGACAAAAAAATGCTTTTTATAAGGGACTAAAAAAAGATCAATATAAAAATCTTCAAAAAAAATTAGATTTAATAAAAATAGCTGAAGACAATAAAGACAGTGACGATTTTGAAGCCACTACTCCTTTGATGAAAAAAATTCAAAGTGATTGGAAAAAAATTGGACATGTACCTAGAAAAGACAGCGATAAAATATGGAAACAATTTAAATCGGCGTGTAATCATTATTTTGACAGAATACATGCAAATAGAACTGAGGCCAATAAGGAACTTATTGAAGCTTTTGATAAAAAAAGTGAGTTATTAAAAACATTAATTAATTTAAAATTAAAAGGAACAAAAGAGGAAAATATAAGTACTGTTAAAACATATATTACACAATGGCAAACTTTAGGAAGAGTTCCTAATGATAAACGATTTATTGAAGGTAAATTTCAAAAAACTATTGATGACTTATTAACGAGTTTGAAAATGGATAAGAATGAAGTTGAAATGATTAAATATGAGAATAAACTTGATAATCTCAACGCATCAGATGATAATCGAAATTTAGATAATGAGCGTACTTTTATACGTAAAAAAATCGATGAAGTAAAAAGTCAAATAAATCAATTAGAAAACAATTTACAGTTTTTCACAAATGTTGATGACGATAATCCGCTGGTGAAGGAAGTACATAATAATATTAAATCTCATAAAGATTCCTTGAAGCTATGGAAAAGCAAGCTTAGAAAAATAAAAGAGTTATATTAATTTTTTTATTATCTAATTAAACTAAAATGCCCACGATAGGTTTTTATATTTCCGTCAGATTCTATTAATTCTGCTAAAAACCAATAGTCAGAATCGGGTAATTGCTGTCCTTTGAACGTACCATCCCAAAATCCATTTTTAGCATTTAATTGTTTCATTAATTTGCCATAACGGTTATAAACACTCACCCTAGAGGCATTGGAAAATTCGGTCCCTAATCCTTTTATTTGCCATAAATCGTTTGTTCCGTCATTATTTGGCGTAAAAAACTTAGGAAACCCTAAAATTAAAATTTCTATAGAGGTTATTCCACAGCCATTTTTATCTTTAACATATAAAGTATGCGATCCAGCCCCAACATTTGAAAAATATGGTTCGTTTTGATAAGGACCATTCATTTCATTTAATGAAAACTCATAATCACCTATTCCTAAATTATTTGATTCATTATTTATTGCAATACTATTATTATCTGATAGCTCAACAATAGTAATATCATCCAAGTCTATACTCGCAATCGCAGACTCAACTGTAGAAAACGTAACTGGAAAAGACTCACAACCATAAATTGTTGTTGCTGTAACTGTATACGAACCTCCAGTATTAACATTAGCAAATGGTAAGTTACTTACTATATCACCATTACTATTCTTCCATTCGTAGCTATAATTACCATTTGGATTAAATGTAGTAAGCGTTATTGGGTTATTATCTAAACAATATATAGCGGAATTATCTACTTCAAACTCTGGCCTAGGATGAACTGTTAAAACCAAATGAGGTCCAATACCAAAACATTCACCATTATCATCACTTTCAACTCGAACATAAATTGCTTGAGAAAAAGCACTTTTATTCACATAATTATTTTGATTTGTAATTTCATTTTGTTCCAACTGTGCATCGTTTAGATTTTCAAAATAATGCACACTTAAATTTTGCCCTGTTGGGAATTGGGAAATAAATAATGATTCAACTTGTGTTAAATCAAAAGTATAAAATCCATCATTTGTATCGTCGTCGTCACAAAATTCAAGTTCTTCTGAATAGCCCGATGAAAATGAAGTCGTTGAAACTTCTAAATTAATAGTTGAAACACGATAGCATTCAGCAGCATTTTCAATTCGAGCATAAACCGTATTAGTTGTTTGATTATTGATTATTGAAGCTAATGGGTTTATTGATGTATTTGCCTCGCTTAAAGTTCTATAATATGTTATTGTAAGACTGTCACTATTATTGTTTGTTAGGATATCATTTGTTTCTGTTAAATTAAAATCAGTAAATCCGTCAGGAGTTCCATCCTCATCGCAATTTTTAAATACAATGGAGTCTTGAATGGTTGGTAAATTATTAACTGTAATATCAAAAGATGTATCTGTAAAACATGAATTATCGCTATTATTTATAATTCTTACATAAATGGTTTGGTTGCCACTAATTGTATTTATAAAAGCATTTTTGGGCGTAGTGATAGGGTTACTATATGAGGCATCTATAAAATAAAAAAACGTAAAAATACTTGAGGCTTTTCCATTCAACAGAATAACTTCATTACTTGTCAAATTAAAAGTTGTATAACCATTTGTGTCATCACCATCCTGTGAGGTGTCACATTCTTCTAGATTTGGGATATTTGAAGGTAAAACAACGGTTTCATTAATTATAACATCAACTGCTAATCTATTTATACTTTCACAGCCATTAATTGTTTGAGATGCATAATACGTGGTGTTTGTTACAAGTGCATCGGACGTGTTTAAGGGTGTTCCTCCTGAATTTGAAATATACCAAAGAATATTATCGCCAGTAACCAATAAATTTGATACTGTTGCTTGTTCTAAATCGCAAAAACTTTGGTTAGAATTTACTGTTGTTGGCGCTGGTGTTTTTTGTACACTCAGAGTAACTGCTGTCCTTGATGAAGTTGTGCATCCATTTAAGGTAGCATCTACATAATAAGTCGTTGTCGTGTTTAAATTTGGTGTTGTAAATGTTGTTCCACTAAATAAAGAAACACCACCAGAGGGCGTATTATACCAATTAATTGTTCCTGCAGATGCCGTCGCAGATAATATTCCAGAACCCGATTCGCAAATTAAATTATCGTTAACCGTATTAATATTGGGTATTGGTAAAACGGTGGCCGTTACCGGAACTCGCACTCCCTCGGTACATCCGTTTTCCGAAGCTAACACATAATAAGTTATTGAAGAGTTAATAGAAGGTGTTGTAAATATTTGACCACTAAATATTGGTGTGTTACTCGTTACAGAATCAAACCATAACACATCACCTTGCGATGATGTAGCTTCAAGAATTACACTTCCACTACCGCATCTTGAAGCTGGTTTTGTATCAATAATTTGTGGTGTATAAATATTAGTACTTGCTGAAATGTTTAATGTGGGGTCTCCTGATAATCCACCATATTCTACGATATAGCCTTTAGGTTGGTAATTCCCACTCGCTTCTCCCGTATTGCTTAAATCATTCCATGAGCCAGGAATTCCAACCCCTGGTGCAGTTACATGAGTATAATCTTCGTCACCAGATTGATTGGGTTCGTTTGTATTCCAAAAAGCAAAGTTCGGTGTTGATCCATTTATACCTCCGTTCCAAAAAATGGTTCCAGTTTCGGGACCCGTCATCCATTTCCAAACACCTTCGGTTTCTGAGTCGCTTCCTCCTATCCACCCTGCTCCGGCTACCTGTTCTCCAGATAATTGTGCCTCTTCAGCAGAAGTAATAGTTGCCAAATAACCTTGAAGCCCAAAATATGTTCTACTTTCTGCAGCAGTTTTAGCCGATGTCCATGTAATTCCAATATCCGAAACATACTCATAATAATGACCTGTTGACGGTAAATAATTTGCATCACCTATAGTTATTGAAAATGCTTTATCTATTGGATTATTATTAGTGCTTTGGAAAACTATATCTTTAGTAGCCGCAATTAAATCTACATAACTCACAGGAGCAGATGCGATCCCTTTTAAGGTGAGTTTACCTTGCACCGCACTCCATGATGTGATTATATTTGGATGTGTACCGGTTAATATCAAGTTGTCTTCTCCTTGCACATAACCAGTAGATATTTGGATAAATAAGGCTTCTATATCTGTATCATCTGGATCGACAATATCAAAATCGGTAACAATATTTATGAGGCTTTTAGGACAATATGCTTGATTTCCAGTTGCCGTTAAATTTGGTGCGACATTTTGAGACCAACTATTATTGTATATAAACAATAAAATCAAAATATATTTTAATGTGCTATATTTTGTATTTAACATTAGGAAAAATTAAAACTATTTTTGTGTCTAAATATATGGTAAAAACAACCTGATTGGCAAATGTTTAAGATAAAAAACAAGATTAGACGGTTAAAGGTTTTTAGCCTCTTCCCAAAACACATCCATTTCAGATAGTGTCATATCACTTAAAGGTTTATTTAAAGTTTTTGCTTTATTCTCTAAATATTGAAATCGTTTAGAGAATTTTTTATTCGTTCGTTCCAAAGCATTTTCAGGATTAATTTTTAAAAACCTAGCATAATTGACTAACGAAAACATAACATCACCAAACTCACTTTCCATTTTATCTTGATTTCCTGAATCTACTTCGGTTTTAAATTCATTTAACTCCTCCTCTACTTTTTCCCAAACTTGATTAGGTTCTTCCCAATCAAATCCAACTCCAGCCACTTTTTCTTGAATTCTGTTTGCCTTTACCAACGCTGGCAAACTCAATGGAACGCCTTCTAAAACACTTTTTTTACCTTCTTTCAGTTTTAAACTCTCCCAATTACGTTTTACATCGTCTTCATTATTAACTTTTACATCCCCGTAAATATGTGGGTGCCTGTTTATTAGTTTTTTACAAATATTATTACAAACATCAGCTATATCAAAATCATTAGTTTCGCTTCCAATTTTTGAGTAAAAAACAATATGCAATAAAACATCACCAAGCTCTTTCTTGACTTCTTCTAAATCGTCATCTAATATCGCATCTCCTAGCTCATATGTTTCTTCGATAGTGAGATGCCTCAAAGTTTGCATGGTTTGCTTTTTATCCCACGGGCATTGCTCTCTCAACTCATCCATAATAGTTAATAATCGATCGAATGCTTTTAATTGTTTAGCTCTAGAGTTCATAAAATGTGTTTTAATAAAAATACAATTATAATTATTTACGAGAAACAAAAAATCCAGCTTAAAAGCTGGATTTTAAAATTACAATTTAAATAACATTAACGGTTTTGCTTTTTAATTAAGTTTAACGCAGATCCTTCATTATACCATGCGATTTGAGCTTCATTATAAGTATGATTTAATTTTATTAAATCTTTACTTCCGTCTGCATGAACTGCTTCAAGTGTTAACTGTTTCCCTGGAGCGAATTCATTCAAATCAATAAAATTAAATGAATCATCTTCTTTTATTAAATCGTAATCTGCTTCACTAGCAAAAGTTAACCCTAACATTCCTTGTTTTTTAAGGTTAGTTTCATGTATACGAGCAAACGATTTTACAATTACAGCAGCAACACCTAAATGTCTAGGTTGCATTGCAGCATGCTCACGAGATGAACCTTCACCATAATTATGGTCTCCCACAACAATTGTTTTAATTCCTGCTTTTTTGTATTCACGCTGAACATCTGGTACACCGCCATAATCTCCTGTAAGCTGATTTTTAACAAAATTAGTTTTTTGGTTGAATGCATTTATAGCGCCAATTAAAGTATTATTCGAAATATTATCCAAATGACCTCTAAAACGTAACCAAGGACCAGCCATAGAAATGTGATCTGTAGTACATTTTCCAAACGCCTTTATTAATAATTTTGCACCTGTAATAGTATTTCCTAATGGCTCGAAAGGTGTCAACAATTCTAATCTTTCTGAATCATTAGCAACTTTTACTTGCACATGACTACCATCTGCTTCTGGAGCTAAATACCCATTTTCTTTTACTTCAAAACCTTTTGGTGGCAATTCCCATCCTGTAGGCTCATCAAACATTACTTCTTGACCACTTTCATTTATTAACTTATCAGTTAATGGATTAAAATCTAAACGACCTGCAATAGCAATTGCTGCGGTTATTTCTGGAGACGCTACAAACGCATGCGTATTTGGGTTACCATCTGCACGTTTTGCAAAGTTTCTATTAAATGAATGCACGATGCTATTTTTTGGTGCATTTTTAGGGTCGCTATACCTTGCCCATTGACCAATACATGGCCCACAAGCATTAGTAAATATTTTAGCATCTAATTTCTCAAAAACATTTAAAATACCATCTCTTTCAGCAGTATATCTTACTTGTTCAGAACCTGGGTTTATTCCTAATTCTGCTTTCATTTTAAGTCCTTTATCTAAAGCTTGTTGAGCTATAGACGATGCGCGTGATAAATCTTCGTATGATGAATTGGTGCAAGATCCAATTAATCCCCATTCAACAGCAATTGGCCAATCGTTAGCTTTTGCTTTACCGGTCATTTTAGAACCTACTTCTGTTGATAAATCTGGAGTAAACGGTCCATTTAGAAGTGGTCCGAGTTCTGATAAATTAATATCGATAACTTGATCAAAATATTTTTCCGGATTAGCATAAACCTCATCATCTGCTGTTAAATGCTCTTTTACTTTATTTGCAGCATCTGCAACATCGGCTCTCTCTGTAGCACGTAAATAACGTTCCATAGACTCATCATATCCAAAAGTTGAAGTTGTTGCTCCAATTTCGGCACCCATGTTACAAATAGTCCCTTTACCGGTACACGACATTGACGTGGCTCCAGGTCCGAAATATTCAACAATAGCTCCAGTACCTCCTTTTACGGTAAGAATTTCAGCTACTTTTAAAATCACATCTTTAGGCGCTGTCCAACCAGATAATTTTCCAGTTAATCTAACACCAATTAATTTTGGGAATTTTAGCTCCCAAGCCATACCTGCCATTACATCAACCGCATCAGCACCTCCAACACCAATAGCAACCATACCTAATCCTCCTGCGTTAACCGTATGTGAATCCGTACCAATCATCATTCCGCCAGGGAATGCGTAATTTTCTAAAACTACTTGATGAATAATTCCAGCTCCTGGTTTCCAGAATCCAATTCCATATTTATTTGAAACAGATTCTAAAAAATTAAAAACTTCACTACTCACGCTATTTGCGTGTTTTAAATCTTTAGCCGCACCCTCTTTAGCTTGAATTAAATGATCGCAGTGTACGGTAGTTGGAACCGCTACTTTGCTTTTACCGGCTTGCATGAATTGTAATAATGCCATTTGAGCAGTCGCATCTTGACAGGCAATTCTATCTGGCGCAAAATCAACATAATCCTTACCTCTTGTAAATGCTTTTGTAGGATTACCATCCCATAAGTGAGAATATAAAATCTTTTCTGAAAGTGTTAATGGTTTACCTACAATTTCACGTGCTATATCAACACGCTTAGCCATTTTAGTGTAAACACCTTTGATCATATCTATGTCAAATGCCATATGTTTTAATTTAAATATTGGTTTTTAAAAAAGTACTGCAAATTACAAAATTAATACAACGTTTTACAATTAAACAGCACAATAGTATTTGCTTCACTATTAAATTATAAAAGTGATATTATAATTTAGTCAAATTCATTTTTTTCTATTTAATATTAATAAAAAATGATGATTTATTAACTAATTACTATGCGAATAATTAGAATAAGCTCTTGATAATATGTTCTTCCGAAATACCTTCAGCCTCGGCTTTATAGTTTTTTATAATTCGATGCCTTAAAATACTATAAGCAACAGCTTGAACATTTTCAATATCCGGTGAGAATTTACCATTAATAGCAGCATGTGTTTTGGCTGCTAAAATTAAATTTTGTGAAGCACGTGGGCCAGCTCCCCAATCCAGATATGTTTTTACCAATTCTGAAGCGGAGTCAGAATTTGGTCTTGTTTTCCCTACCATTGTTACCGCATATTCTATTACATTATCAGCCACAGGAATACGGCGAATTAAATGTTGGATATCAACTATTTGCTGGGCAGTGAATAAAGCATTCACTTGTGTTTGAGTATCAGCAGTAGTAGATTTAACTACTTCTACTTCTTCTTCAAACGAAGGGTAATCTAAATTGATAGCGAACATAAATCGATCTAATTGAGCTTCTGGTAAAGGATATGTTCCTTCCTGCTCAATAGGGTTTTGTGTAGCTAACACGAAATATGGTAAGCTTAATTTATAGTGACGGCCAGCAACAGTTACTGCTCGTTCCTGCATTGCTTCTAATAATGCCGCTTGGGTTTTAGGTGGTGTCCTATTTATTTCATCAGCTAAAATAATATTAGCGAAAATAGGTCCTTTTATAAATTTAAAATGACGGTCTTCGTCTAATATTTCACTACCCAAAATATCACTAGGCATTAAATCTGGTGTAAATTGAATTCTTTTGAAGTCTAACCCTAAAGATTGTGCTATGGTATTAACCATTAATGTTTTTGCTAATCCAGGGACACCAATTAAGAGTGAATGCCCGCCAGAAAAAATTGAAATCAAAATTTGAGTTACAACTTCATCCTGACCAATTATAACTTTAGCTATTTCAGATTTTAATGCTTTAAATTCAGTTACAAATTTTTCGATAGCGACAACGTCAGACATATAATTACTTTTTTAACCAATTACCTGTGAATTTGCAATCTCTAAATTCACCGCTTATTTTAATGTATGTATCTAAAATCTTTTCATCTTGCCATTTTTCAATGGTATTTATTCTTTTTTCACTTAGTGCTAATTCTTTTATTTTTAAAAAGTCACGTGCATAATTAGCTTCATGTTCATCAACTCTATCTGTAACTGTTAGTATTTTAAACTTCTTATTTCCAGTTCTATCTTCTTCTGTTAATACTAAACTTACTTCATTATCTTTTAAATCTTGTATCTGAGCATATAATTCAGGGTCCATTCTTGTTAATTCAAAATTATAATCTTGGGTTGTTGGGTTTATTAATTGTCCGCCATCATACTTTGTCTCCTTTTCGTCACTGGCTTCTTTAGCAGCATCTGCAAAAGAGATATCGCCGTTTACAATACGTTGTCTAACTTTTTCCAATCGTTGTTTAGCTTCATTTATAGCCTCTGATGAAACTTTTGGAATCAATAATATATGTGCCACATCGTATTCTTGCCCCCTAATCTTTTCTAAAGTAATAATATGGTACCCAAAATCAGATTCAAAAGGTTCAGAAATCTCACCTTCTTGTAATGAAAAGGCAACTTGTCTAAACTCTTTTACCATTCGAGGTTGCTTTTTGTTTAAAGTATACTTACCGCCTTTACTTGCTGATCCAGGATCATCAGAATATAACACGGCTTTAGAGCGAAAACTAGCACCATTCTCAATAATATCCGCTTTAAATTGTTTTAATCGATCTATTACACGCTGTTTTTCTTCTTCAGATATTTTTGGCTCTGCAACAATTTGAGCTACTTTAAGTTCTGTTCCAAACGTAGGCCGTTCTTCTTTTGGTATTTTATTAAAAAATATTCTTACTTCTTCAGGAGTAATTTCAATTTCATCAACAATCTTAGCTTGCATTTTAGCAGCTAATTGGTTTGCCTTATTAATTTCAAACATTTCATCTCTAAAACTCTTTTCATCATCTTTTTTATAAAACTCTAAAAGACGCTCCATTGAGCCATTGGTTTGTTGTAAAAATTGTTCTACTTGATAATCTACTTGTTTTCTTATTTCGGCATCAGATACCTGAATACTATCTTGAATGGCGTGGTGCGCATACAATTTGTCCTCTAGTAATTTTCCAAATAACTCACATTTCCCTATGTCGCTTGTATTTACTCCTTGGGCTTGTAATTGTAAAAAAGCTTTATCCACATCAGACTCTAAAATAATGTAGTCACCCACCACAGCGGCAACACCATCAACTTTTCTAGCGATTTGTGTATCGGTTGAATCTACTTTTTTTGCAACTTCTTTTTCTACTTTTTCCTCTATAATCTCTTGTGATGAAATTGTATTTATTGACAGCAATACAACACTAAAAAGTATAATATATTTCAAGTTATTTGTAAATTTCAAATTGTTTATTTTTAATAGCATCTTTAGTAATATCTTTTTCTAATTCTCTAATATATTCAAGTTTTCTTTTGTTAAAAACTATTTGATCAATAGTTGGTTTAACATATTCTAATGGTGCTGTATCATTTCGTAATAAAACATCATCAATTTGCATCAAATATACTCCTAATGAATCTTTGAGTTGTACAAAATTAGATTTTTTTAACAGTTGATTTTTGTTTTCTGGTGTGACTGCCGGAATTTTTTTAATTACTTGACTTAATTTAATCCAAATGGAGTCATTAAACGAATATGATTTAAACTGGATTGATATAGAATCTAGTAACTTTTTATCAATCGAATTAAATCGTTGAAACTTTTCTTTTATTTTTTTATAATCAATTATATTTTCGTCTAAATGTATATAACGAAATTTAAGTAGCTCTTCATTCAATTTGAATACTTCTTTATTATTGTTATAATAAACTTCGGCCTCTTGTTTATTTACAACAGTGTCAATACTGCGCTTTACTAAGGCTTCAATATAGGCTTTAGTGTATAAATCATTTTTATATTGTATAACCAACTTATCGAATGCCATCTGTTTCTCATCGCTTAAATTTAACAAAGCACCGTCAACAAATAGTTGTTGTGTAGCCCAGCGATTTATAAAATTTTGAACTATAAGTGTACTATCTTCTTTAAGTGTATTATTTGGAACTAAATTTTCAATATCTTCTAAATAAAGATAGGATTCATTAACTCTTGCCACAGGTTTTCTGTCATCCGATTTTATAAATATATTGCATGATGATGCAAGTATAACAAGTAAGAATAATGAGATTTTAGTGCGCACCTAGTTATTTTTAATTTGATTTTTAATGTTCTTTAAAGCTTCCTTATTTACAACTACATTATACTTATCGTTTAAAGCGCCAATCCAATTGTTTTCCTTATAAGTTTGGTAATCGCTTATCACCGCACCTTTAGCTTCATCAAAAGTCTTTTCAGTTTTAGGAAGAATATTTTTTACCTGTACCAAAACATATGCATTGTTATGTTGGTATATTTTAGAAATACCTTTTTTTATTTCGAGTTTGCTAGGAAGAGCTGGATGTTTTTCTTCAAATACATCAGATGTAAAAATAACATCTATTTTGTCATTACTATTAACCAACATTTTAATTTGTTCTAACGGCATTTTTTTGTTTAATAATTTAGATACTTTTTTTAATGTTTTTAGCTTTGCTGAAGATGCTACAACGGCATCAATTCTTTTGGGCAATACATAATTACTTTTATTGTTGGTATAAAATGATTTAATTCCTAATGAGTCTGTTTTGGAAGCATTCCAAATGGTTGTTTCCATTAGCTCGAATAGTAACAGACCATCTCTATATTCATTAACAATATTGGCGAAATCTTCATTTTCATTTTCTAAATTATTTTCATGATACTCAATTAAAGATTCACTTAAAAACGATTTGTATTTATTTATAATAACCAATTTAGATGAAGCATTTTTTATATTATTTCTTTGCGTTTTTAATAAGTAATTTGCAAAATCTCCATAAGTAACATTTTTGTCTCCAATTTTAGCTAAAAGATTTTCAGCCTTAAAATCAGTAGGAAGTTTCCATGTTTTTTTAAAATAATTATCATTAATTATAGATTCAAAATAACTTAAAGCAGGTTGGTCGTAATCAATCTCATAGCGTTTCATTAATTTATTAATTAAAGCGTCATCAATAAGTTTAGATCTATCATCACGTTTTACTTTCTCAATTAGCTCTGGTTTAAGCACTTCAAATTCTGGTACTGGTTTTTTGTTATATAATTTTACAATATGCCAACCATAATTTGTTTTAAAAGGTTTTGAGTAATCTCCAACATTAGCTAAACCAAAAGCTACATCTTCGAATTCCCGAACACTTAATTGCCCTCCCGAAAATGGTGATAATAAACCGCCTTTGGAAGCTGAGTTTTTATCATCTGATAACTGTTTTGCCAAAGATTCAAAATCTTCACCTTGCTTCAGTTTCTTATAAATTTCTTGTATTCTATTTTCTGGTTTCTCATTTATAGTATCATTTTCGTTATTTACAACCATAATATGAGCAACTGTACGTTCTCCTCTCGATTTACGTTTATCTAATACGTTTACAATATGATAACCAAAACTGGTTTTAAAAGGTTGAGAAATGGCTCCTATCTCAGTATTAAAAGCCACATTTTCAAAATTGTAAACCATTTTAAAACCTGAAAAATAGCCTAATTTTTCACCATATATAGTTTTCCCATTATGCACTTCGCTCATAACTTTATCAAATCCTTCTTTTAATGCTCTATTTCTTAATTTTACTATTTTATTATAAGCTACTAGCGTATCTTCTGGACTGGCATCTTCAGGTAATTTAACTAATATGTGATTTGCATTTACATCATAAGAAATACGTGTATAAGCTTCTTCAACTAAAGCATCAGTCACTTTACTATCTTTCATAAAGTTTTTAGCCAGCTGTTTTTTGTAATTAGATAATTCTCGCAGATAAGATGGCTTTTTGTGCAGACCTAAAGCTTTTGCCTCTTTTATCTTTAGCTTATAATTTGTAAACAGATTTAAATATTCATCAACATCTTTTTGAGATTCGTCTTGAACTAAATCTAAATTTTTATTATACACTCTTAAAAACTCAGCTACATTTGTAGGTTCTCCATCAATGGTGAAAAGCACCTCCTCTGGCTCCACTTGTGCCATCGATTTTAAAAAACATACTGATATAAGAATTGTAAGAAAATATTTTAATGGCATAGACTAAAAAAATTTATAAACGATTACAAAAATACTAATATAAACCTATAATACAAGTTGTTTTAAAAACGTTTAATGAACGCAATTATTATGTTAAATTTGAGCAATCATAACTTAACAATTCTGATACTTTTTTATTCAAAATTACTAATAGATCAAAATGCGAAAATTAAAATTAATATGGGATTTTTATGGTCCAGACGCAAGTAAAACGGCGCAACACCATCAGATTCATTTAACAGAATATATAAAACTTAATAATCTAAATATTACAATTTGTGGCTATAGCAATTTGAGTGATACGCATGCGATTGCCTATTTAGTTGTTAATGAAAATGAGATGAAACCAGTTAGAGATGTTTTAAAGCCACATAGAGGGCAAGTTTATGATGGAAAATAATTTTATTTAGTAGCGTTATGGTTTAATTTTAGATGTATTTTGAGGGCTGCCACCCTTTTTAAATACATAGGTATATAACCACATTAGAGTGAAAGTTGGAATCATATCAAAACCCGGTAACGCTTCTTCAATAAATGTAACAACACCAGCAATTTTTCCAGCTTTTCCTTTATATAATTTAGTCATTAACCAACCAGAAACTGGAGCCCAAACAATATCTGAAAATTCACCTATTCCGGGAATTATAAACGACGCATATCCCACAGCATCTAGTATTATGCTGAGTACTAATTTTTTATATTTATTCATTTACGATATTTTAATATATTTTAGAAAACAAGAAACGTACCGTATTTGCTTAAAGTCACTACTTCCCTATCAGTTTTAAAAATTCATTTCTCGTTTCAATTTTTTCAAACTGTCCTCTAAAACCAGAAGTGGTAGTAATAGAGTTTTGTTTTTGCACTCCACGCATCATCATACACATATGTGAGGCTTCTATAACTACTGCCACACCCTGAGGTTTTAAAGTATTATTAATACAATCCAGAATTTGTTCAGTTAATCGCTCCTGTACTTGTAATCGTCTCGCAAAAACATCCACAATTCTGGGAAGCTTACTTAAACCAACAATTTGTCCATTAGGGATATATGCTATATGAGCTTTTCCAAAAAACGGTAATATATGATGCTCACAAAGTGAATAAAGCTCTATATCTTTAACGATTACCATTTCATTATAAGACTCCTTAAACATGGCTCCTTTGAGTATTTCAATAGGGTCCTGCTCATATCCTTGTGTTAAAAATTGCATTGCTTTTGCAGCCCGTTCTGGTGTTTTTAATAACCCATCGCGTTTGGTATCTTCTCCTAAATCTTTTATAATATTTTCATACCTATCCTTAACATCATCTGTTACTTTCATATTATACTCTTCAAAGCTTTTATATGGCATAGTGTTTCTTTTAAAATTTAAAAATAAGAATAAATACGTTTCTTACCCAAATTAGCCAAACATTAACAAGCTTTTAATCTTTTTAACTTTTAGTTATGAAAATAATTATAAACGCAAATGTAGATTTGTAATACAAAGCTGTAACGTTCTGTTTTTTTTACTGTCTATTATTGTAATAGAAGCATCTTCAATCAAAAAACCAATCAAATGAAAATACACTTTCATGTATTTCTTGTTCTAATTTTCAGTATTTCATCAGTACTCGCACAAGAACAAAAAAAATCACTACAAATTACTAAAACAAGCACACCACCTAATATTGACGGCATCCTTAACGATGCCTCTTGGATTAGCGCTGATAAAGCCAAAGGTTTTATACAATTTAGACCTGAAATGGGTGTGTCTTTAAAACCACATCAGGAGACCACAGTGCAAATGACTTATGATGATCAAGCAATTTACGTTGCAGCGCACTTAAAAGATAAGCCTGAAGATATTCAAAAACAATTTACAAGTCGTGATAATTTTGGGCAATCTGATTTTTTTAGTATAATTCTTAATCCAAACAACGATTCACAAAACGATACTGAATTTTTTGTTTTTAGTTCTGGCACACAGGCCGATGCCGTATCTTCTCCTAGCAATGGACAGGATTTTGGATGGAATGCTGTTTGGGAAAGTGCGGTGAAAATTGTTGATGACGGTTGGATAATCGAAATGGAAATACCCTTTAATGCATTGCGTTTTTCCAATGACGAGGTTCAAACTTGGGGCCTCCAATTTCACAGACGTTTTAGAATTAATAATTCTCAATATTCTTGGAACCCTATTGATCGAACTAAAGGTAATGCTGGATTATATCACGGTGAACTTTTAGGAATAAAAAATATTAAACCACCAACGCGGTTAAGTTTTTATCCCTTTGTTTCAGGTATTTCATCTTCTTATAATGGAAATTCTGAAACCGACTTTAATTTAGGCTTGGATTTAAAATATGGCTTAACTGAAAATTTTACTTTAGACGCCACTTTAATACCAGACTTTAGTCAAGCAGCTTTCGATAATGTTAGGCTAAATCTGGGACCATTTGAACAGACTTTTAGTGAGCAGCGTCAGTTTTTCAAAGAAGGTGTAGACCTTTTTAACAAAGGAAATTTATTTTTCTCTAGACGAATTGGAAGTAGCCCTACCGGAACTCCAACCACAGCTTCTGATGAAGAAGTTACCGATTATCCATCTGAAGTTAAAACATTAAATGCTTTAAAAGTATCTGGCCGAACAAAAAAAGGTTTAGGAATAGGCTTTTTTAATGCAATTACGGATATAACCGAAGCCACAATTACTAACACCACAACGGGTGAAAAACGAAAAGAGGTCGTAGAACCTATAGCTAATTATAATATTTTAGTAATCGACCAACAGTTTAGAGGAAATTCGTCCGTAAGTATAATAAACACTAATGTAACCAGGAACGGGCATTTTCGAGACGCAAATGTGACAGGTCTTTTGGCTGACATCTCCAATAAACGGAATACATATAATGTTAGAGGCCAAATAAAAATGAGTAATATAAATCAAATAGCAGGAAACCAAACTGGATTAAGTTCCTTTTTCTTAGTAAGAAAATCTCATGGTAAATTCAGGTATAGTTTCGATCATTCTTTTGCTAATGAAGGGTATGACATTAACGATTTAGGTTTAAACTTTAGAAATAATTACAATAATTTTGGAATTGATGTAAATTATCAAATTTTCGAACCTACCAAAAAACTAAATAATTTATTTATAAACAGCTATGTTAATTATAGAAGACTTTATAAACCAGACACTTTTACAGGAGCAAATTTCGGGATTAATTTAAATGCGCAAACAAAAAAGTTAATGTGGTTTGGTGCTAATATTAATTTTGAACCCGGAAAACAATATGATTATTTTGAACCACGAGATTTTGAAAACAAACGCTTTTTTATTTATGAAAATTTTGGATCTATTGGTGGTTGGTTAGAAACAAATTCAAATAAGAAACTGTCTTTAGATATAAATAGTGGAATGTTTGCAATATTTGACGGAGAAAGAGATTTATTTGGATATAATTTTAACATTGAACCAACCGTTCGCTTTAATGATAAGTTTAGAACATCTTATGAGTTATCATATCAAAATAATAAAGGAAGTAGAGGTTTTGTAAATAATATTGGTAATGATATTATTTTTGGAGAACGCAATATTTTAACTGTTGAAAACAGTTTTTCAGGTGCTTATAATTTTGACCCCTTTCATGCTATTTCCTTAACATTTAGAAACTTTTGGAGTACGGTAACATATGATACAGGTTTATTTAGTTTAGAACAAAATGGTATTTTAAGTACTAAAGATGGCTACACAGTAGATGATGTTGATAACCCGAATATTAATTTTAATACATGGAATTTCGATTTAAAATATTCATGGCAATTTGCACCGGGTAGCCAACTTACAGCATTATATAGAAACTCACTATTTAATTCAAGCAATGACTCTATGGACTCGTATTTTGATAGTTTAAATACTTTGTTTAAAGAACCAATACAGCATATATTTTCATTAAGATTGCAATATTTTATAGATTACAATAACATAAAAGGCATCTTTAAAAAGAAATCATCTTCATGATTGTACATAACAGCTTAAAGTATTAAATTCACAGCTATTATTATGTATAGATGATTCAGGCTAAAAACATTCATAAATTTTACGGTGATCTACAAGTTTTAAAAGGAGTGGATATTCATGTAAAAAAAGGAGAAATTGTATCTATTGTTGGTGCTTCTGGTGCAGGCAAGACCACTCTATTACAAATTTTAGGAACTTTAGATAAGCCATCCTCCAGTGAAGATTACGAATTAAGTATAAATAGCAATAAAATTAATAGTCTTAATGATAAGGCATTAGCTAAATTCAGAAATGAACATATTGGATTTATATTTCAATTTCATCAACTTTTACCAGAATTTACGGCTCTCGAAAATGTTTGCTTACCAGCATTTATCAAAGGAATTAAGAAAACTGAAGCTGAAATTCGTGCAAAAGAACTTTTAGAATTTTTAGGTTTAGCACATCGTTATAGTCATAAACCGAATGAGCTATCAGGAGGTGAACAACAACGAGTTGCGGTAGCTAGAGCACTAATAAATAAACCTGATTTAATTTTCGCCGATGAACCTTCCGGTAATCTTGATAGTGAATCTGCCGAAAACTTACACAATTTGTTCTTTAAATTGCGTGATACTTTCGGGCAAACTTTTGTTATTGTAACACACAATGAAGAGTTAGCAAATATGGCAGACAGAAAACTAACAATGATTGATGGAAAAATTGTTAATTAATAAACAATCCTATTAAATTTTTCTAAACTTAATACAAAAAGATATTCTTTTTTTTTGTAAATTAGAAAACATTACCGACTACTAAATCAAATAATTATGAAATTTTTATGTTCTACATTTTTAGTTGCCCTATTAGTTATATCATGTAAAAATGACAAAATGCCAGAGATTACAGATGTTGTCGACAAAAAACTAACACTTGAAGGTGCATGGCAAATGGTTGGTTATTATAATTATCAAGATAACAAAATTGCAGATTCGTTCATGAGTAGCGAAAGTTACAAACAAATAAAAATTTACACGCCAACAAAAGTTATGTGGAGTAGACTTAACAGACAAGATTCCACTGACTGGTTTGGGTATGGCGATTATAAAATTACTGATAGTACACTGCAAGAAATTATAGTTTACGGTTCTAATTCCATGAATAAGGCTATAGAAAAAAATAATGAGTTTAACTTTGAACTTATGCTTGGTGAAGATAAATTTAGCCAAATTGAACTTGACGAATTTGGTGATCGTATTCTCGCAGAAAATTATATCAGACTTGAATAATTAAATATAAATTAATTTACACAAAGTTGTTACATTGACTATGTAATACTCGCATTTGACAAAAAAACTGAATTCTTCAGAATTAAAAGATTTTCTTGAAAGTAAAGTTGAGCTATACAATAATTCTAAATTTATTGAAAGTGACCCTATTCAAATACCGCATAATTTCACGTTAAAAGAAGATATTGAACTTTCTGGATTTTTAACAGCCACTATTGCGTGGGGAAACCGAAAAAGTATTATTAATAATGCATTTAAATTAATGCAATTGCTTGATAATTCTCCTCACGATTTTGTGCTAAATCATAAAAAAACTGATTTAGATAAATTACGCCCTTTTGTACATCGAACCTTTAACGGAAATGATTGTATCCAGTTTATAAAATCATTGCAAAACATATATCAAAACCACAATGGTTTAGAATCAGTTTTTGCGAAATATGCCGAAAAAGATTCACTTCAAACATCCATTTCCAATTTTAAAAAAGTTTTTTTTGAAAAAGAGCATTTACAACGCACTCAAAAACACGTTAGCGACCCATTAAAAAATTCAGCCGCAAAACGAATTAATATGTTTTTACGTTGGATGGTACGAGATGATAATGCTGGAGTAGATTTTGGTATTTGGAAAAACCTCTCTCCATCTCAATTATCTTGCCCTTTGGATGTACATTCCGGAAATGTAGCTAGAAAATTAGGGCTTTTAAAACGAAA
>NZ_JABDMV010000091.1 GCF_013001275.1 Flaviramulus sp. | reverse complement strand
TTTATAAGCTTTGGCGATGGCCGCATTTTCTTTATCTATTTCTTCCTCTGTCATAAATTAAAAGTAACACAATCTATATTAACCACCAATAGCAATTTTTGTTTTTTAAGGTTAAATCCATTTCTGCAAATGTCTTACTATAGCCAATAGGTATAAAAACAGGATCGTAACAAAATCCCTCATTGCCTTGCTTTTCAGCGGTGATTTTTCCTTTGCAAATACCAGTAAAAGTTTCTATTTTATCATTTAAATATAAAGCAATAACGGTTTTAAATTGAGCAGTTCTTACGGTATTATCTCCTAAATCTCTAAGGAGTTTATTTATGTTATCATTCGAGTCACACTTGTTACCAGCATATCGAGCTGATAAAACACCTGGCGCACCATGAAGCTCCTCCACTTCTAAGCCTGTATCATCGGCAAAACAATCATATCCATAGTTGGTTTTTATATATTTTGCTTTTTGAATGGCATTACCCATAATAGTGTTTTGAGTTTCTGGTATATCCTCATTACAACCAATGCTTTTTAGACTTAATAATTTAATATGCTTAGGTATTAAATTTTGAACTTCTTTAATTTTATTATGATTATTTGTTGCGAAAACTAGTTGCATAGCGGTTTATTTTTACAACCAAAAGTACTATTATAATAAGGTTTAGTAAAAATTTTCACATAATTATTATATAAAAAAAATATTTTATTTTATGATTTTTATTACTTAAATTTTTTCAAAAAACTCGTATCTTAGAACAGAATTTAAATTTTAAAAGAGAAAGATTATGACAGTAAATTTTCAGTATGTAGACGTAGATGTAAGTGATACGCTTTCAGCTTTCACAAAAGAAAAATTAGAAAAGTTATTTAACAAATTTGAATTTTTAATAAGTGCTTCGGTGCATTTTAAAAAAGAGGAAAGCATGCATGAGAAGGGTAAAATATGTAATATCGAGTTAAGCTTGCCTGGACCTAGAATTTTTGCTACTTCCAATGAACGTAATTATGAGGTTGCAGTAAGAGAAACAATTAGCGATTTAGAACGCCAACTTAAAAAAAGAAAAAAAGTTTATAAAACACATTAGTTTATTGATGATGGTAAGGCTCATTCTTTAAAATAGTGAAGCCACGATAAAGCTGTTCAATAAAAAATAAACGAATCATTTGATGGGAAAAAGTCATTTTTGATAATGATAATTTCCCATTTGCTTTTTTATAAATATCTTCTGAAAAGCCATACGGTCCACCAATTACAAAAACTAGTTGTTTAATACCCGAATTCATGTGTTTTTGTAAATAGGATGAAAAACCCATTGAGCCCAATTGTTTACCATTTTCATCTAATAAAATTAAAACATCTGTAGTATTAAGTTTGCTTAAAATGAGTTCTCCTTCTTTTTGTTTTTGTTGAGACTCACTTAAATTTTTAGAATTTTTTATATCAGGAATAATTTCCAAAATAAATTTCACATAATACCCAAGGCGTTTTTTATAATCATCGATAAGTAACTGGAGTTGTTTGTTATCCGTTTTTCCGATTGCTACAAGTTTTATAGTCATAAAAGCAAAATTACTATTTAGTATTTATGAATAATGTATTTAAATAACAAAAAATTATAAAATTGGCAATTCTAAAATATAATTAAGTGAATCAATTTCTTATTTTTGTTTAAACTAACTAATAATAAACTATGATTACACAAGAACAGTTCGATACCGAAGTGAGGATGATAATTGCTAATGCTATTCGAGAAGATGTTGGTGATGGAGATCATAGTTCTTTGGCATGTATACCTGATAATGCCCGAGGGAAAGCGAAGCTTTTAGTTAAAGATAAAGGCATCATTGGTGGTGTTAATTTCGCTAAAAAAGTTTTTGCTTATGTCGATAAGAACTTAAAATTAGATGTACGTATTGAAGATGGATCAGAAGTTACTTTTGGCGATATAGTTATGTATGTTGAAGGGCCGTCTCAGTCTATTTTAAAGGCGGAGCGTACTGTTCTAAATGCGATGCAGCGAATGAGTGCTATTGCCACTAAAACTAGAATGTTCGTAGATTTGATAGATGGGACTAAAACCAGAATTTTAGATACGCGAAAAACAACTCCAGGAATTCGTGTCCTTGAAAAATGGGCCGTTAAAATTGGGGGTGGAGAAAACCATAGATTTGCGTTATATGATATGATTATGCTTAAAGATAATCATATAGATTTTGCGGGAGGTATTACTAAGGCCATTGAAATGACTAAAGAATATCTTAAAAACACGGGTAAAAACTTGCTAATTATGGTGGAAGCTCGAAACTTAACAGAAGTTGATGAAATTTTGCAAAATGATGGTATTTACAGAATTTTACTAGATAACTTTGACTATGAGGATACCAGAAAAGCTGTACAATTAATTGGTGATAAATGCCTTACCGAATCTTCAGGTAATATTAACGAAGCAACAATCAGGCATTATGCCGAATGTGGTGTTAACTACATTTCTTGTGGTGCTTTAACACACTCCGTTCATAATATGGATTTAAGTTTAAAAGCTGTTAAATAGTTTTAAAAAATGAGTAGCACAATTAGCAGCCTATTAAGCATAAACTATCTTTAATTTAATAACTTTGAGGCCAATCTCAATGCAAACTATTAATGACAAAGCTTCTAGAAGACAAACTTGATAAAATACCTGTAATTAATGTCTTCGTAAGGCTTTTTAAGCAAATAAAATTGCCCGG
>NZ_JABDMV010000072.1 GCF_013001275.1 Flaviramulus sp. | reverse complement strand
ATAGTTTCAGATACATCTGCTATTCAGTTTAAAATGCTGAACAAATCAAAAGGACCTGCAATGTGGAGTCCCAGAGTGCAAAGTGATAGAATGCGGTTTGCGGAAGATTGGAGATTGCTTTTAGAAGGAACACCTAATCTTGATTTTTATCAAGAAATGGTTTCTGGGTTGTTAGTAGAAAAGAATAAAGTTGTTGGTGTAAAAACATCACTTGGTTTAGAAATTAGAGCAAAATCTGTTGTACTTACAAATGGAACTTTTTTAAACGGGCTTATACATATTGGAGATAAAAATTTTGGCGGTGGAAGAGCTGGAGAAAAAGCAGCAACGGGAATAACAGAACAATTGGTTAATTTAGGTTTTGATTCTGGGAGAATGAAGACCGGAACACCACCAAGAGTTGATGGTCGTAGTTTAGATTATTCTAAAATGGTTGAACAGCCTGGAGATGAAAACCCTGAAAAATTCTCCTATTTGGACATTACTAAACCCTTAGAAAAACAACGATCATGCCACATGACTTATACAAGTCTTGAAGTTCATGATTTACTTCGTGAAGGATTTGATAGGTCGCCAATGTTTAATGGTAGAATTAAAAGTTTAGGACCGAGGTATTGCCCTTCTATTGAAGATAAAATAAATAGATTTGCTGATAAGGATCGTCATCAATTATTTATTGAGCCTGAAGGATGGAATACTTGTGAGGTTTATGTAAATGGATTCTCTACATCACTTCCTGAGGACGTTCAATTTAAAGCATTACGCTCAGTAGTTGGTTTTGAAAACGTAAAGTTTTTTAGACCTGGTTACGCTATAGAATATGACTATTTCCCTCCTACTCAATTAAAACACACTTTGGAAACTAAGTTGGTGTCGGGATTATATTTTGCGGGACAAATAAATGGAACAACTGGTTATGAAGAGGCAGCATCTCAAGGATTAATGGCAGGGATTAATGCGAGTTTAAAAGTTCAAGAAAAAGATCCGTTTACTTTAAAAAGAGACGAAGCTTATATCGGAGTTTTAATTGATGATTTAATAACTAAAGGAACTGAGGAGCCTTATAGAATGTTTACATCCCGAGCGGAATATAGAACGTTATTACGACAAGATAATGCAGATTTGAGATTGACTCCAAAGGGTTATAAATTGGGATTGGCTAGTGAAAAGCGCTTAAAAAGAATGGAAGAAAAGCATGAAGCAGCTGAAAAATTTGTTCAGTTTTTCTCTGACACAAGTGTTAAACCCGAAGAAGCAAATCCAGTTTTAGAATCAAAGAATTCTGCATTAGTAAGACAATCGGATAAGATGTTTAAGATTTTTTCTAGACCGAATATTACAATTGATGATGTTAGAAACTTTAAAGCAGTTGAAGAATATATTCAAGCGAATAACTTAGATACTGAGGTAATAGAACAAGCCGAAATACAAGTTAAATATTCAGGATATATAGCGAAAGAAAAAAATAACGCAGACAAACTTACAAGATTAGAATATGTTAAAATTCCTGAAAATTTTGATTATTCACAAATCAAGTCTATGAGTTTTGAGGCACGAGAGAAGCTTAAAAAAATTCAACCAACAACGGTATCACAAGCATCAAGAATTAGTGGGGTTTCACCAAATGATATTTCTGTTTTATTAGTATATATGGGAAGGTGAGTTACAATAGTTGACATTTATAATTTGATTTGTTCCACGTGGAACATGGTGTTAAATATAAAATTTTTGTCATTCAGAAATCAATATAGAATCAATTTGAAATGATAGAAAAATCAATTTTCTTAGCAGTAAAAGACCACTCAGTTTCTGGAGAAGATTTCGAATTAATACAAAATTCAGAGTACGGATTTTTAGAAACGCAACCGCAACCATCTTCAAATAAAATACCTGATTATTATAAAAGTGATGAGTACATTTCTCATACAGATTCTAAAAGAAATCTTTTTGAAAAGGCGTATCATTTTGTTAGAAAGATCTCTTTAAATAAAAAATTAAAATTAATTAATTCAGTAAGCTCAAATTCTAAAAACTTATTAGATGTTGGATGCGGAACAGGAGATTTTTTGCAAACTGCAAAACAGAATAATTGGAAGGTAATAGGAATTGAACCAAATGAGAAGGCTCGACAAATTGCTAATAAAAAAACGGATAATTCGGTTTTTGAAATAGACCAACTTTTAAAATTTGAATCTCAAAGTTTTGATATAATTACACTTTGGCATGTTTTAGAACATCTACCGAAACTAGAGAATCATATTGCTATATTTAAGAAACTTTTAAAACCAAAAGGCACTTTAATTATTGCGGTACCCAATTACAAAAGCTATGACGCTAAACACTACAAACAATTTTGGGCAGCTTTTGATGTCCCAAGACATCTTTGGCATTTTAATAAAACGTCTATTTCAAAATTAGTTGGAAAAAAATCCATGGACGTTGTTAAAATTAAACCGATGTGGTTTGATGCATTTTACGTGAGTTTATTATCTGAAAAATATAAGACGGGTAAAATGAAACCAATTCATGGTTTTTGGATTGGCTTGGTTTCTAATTTAAAAGCGTTAATAACTAAGGAGGCTTCATCTCTAATTTATATCATTAAAAACAACTAAAAGAGATTTGTGCTGCGCATAATTAAACTTCGTGGCGGTAAACAGCCAAATGCCTTAACAATTATTTTTAACGGCTTAAAATGCTTTATTTGAATCGATTTTTCATAACAATTAATTATTACCGAATCATTTCATCATAAATTTTTCTTATATGTTAAAATCAAAATAATTTCTCTGAATAATTTGTCTTACTTTGTTACTTTTGTTCGAGTTTAAATTTAAATAGAACGAATAAATAAAAACTGATGAAAAATATTATTTATGTTGCATTTGCCATGTTAGTTTTGGCATCATGCGAAAAACCAAATAAAATTGGATTTATTGATAACGGAACTGTGATTAATGATTATCAAGAAAAAAAGGATTTAGAAACAAAGTTTCAAGTAAAAGAAGAGTCTTTTAGAAAACGAGCCGATAGTGTTGGGCAAGCATTCCAGACAGAAGTAAAAAACACCCAAACATTAGCGCAAAAGTCTTCACAGAAAAAAGCTCAAGAATTGATGGGTGGACTTCAACAAAAACAGCAACAGTTGCAACAACAAATGCAAATGGAACAACAACAATTAACACAAGCGTTTCAATCCGAAATAGACTCGATTATTGTAAAAGTTAAAGATTTTGTAAAAGATTACGGGAAAGAAAATGGCTACACATATATATTAGGAACCAGCGAATCGGCAGCCAGTGTGTTATACGGCGCTGAAGAAAAGGATTTAACTCAAACTATTTTAGATGCTTTAAACGCGGACTATAAAAAAGATTAAATACTAGATTTATAGTAAACTTAAAAAAACTGGCAAACGCCAGTTTTTTTTGTGCATAACCGATAAGAATAAACATTATTTTTGCAACTTAATTTGTTCATGGAAACCAAGAATCTGCAACGTATCGCTTTAAGTAATTTCTTTTTTTTGTCGGGCCTCTGCTTTTCTTCATGGGCATCGAGAATCCCAACTATTAAAGAAGTATTTAATTTAAATGACGCACAATTAGGGTCAATATTATTGGTGATGCCTGTGAGTGCGCTATTGGGGACAGTTGTTTCAGGATGGTTAGTATCTAAATTTAATACTAAAGATCCTTTGGCCATATCCTTTTTACTTTTTGCATTGTCTTTAGTTAGTATTTCATATGCAGAAACAACCTTCATACTAATAGTAATATTAGGATTCTTTTCAATTTTTATGCGCGTTCTTAATATTGCTATGAACGCACAATCTATAACACTTCAAACACAATTTAAAAGAAAAATAATAGGATCATTTCATGGCATTTGGAGTTTAGGTGGTGTCATGGGTGTATTAATTTCTACTTTATTAATAAAATTAGAAATATCAATGAAAACGCACCTTACATTAATCACTATTATAACAATAGTTGGCACCTTGATTGCTTGTAGGTATTTATTGACAGATGACAAATCAGTAGTAGGGAATAAATTAAAATTAGGAAAACCAGATCCATTTGTTTTATACCTTGGTTTACTTATATTTTTTGCATCAATCTGTGAAGGAGGAATGTTTGATTGGAGCGGAATTTATTTTAAAGAAGTAGTAAAGGAAGATGTGTTTACATATGGCTATTTATTGTTCATGATATGTATGGCGTCTTCAAGGTTTTTCTTGGATAAATTATTAGATAAAGTCGATATGCAAATAATGTATATTTTAAGTGGATTACTTATATCCGTAGGGATATTATTAGCGATTATTTTTCCTCAATTCTGGACAGCGTTGATAGGGTTTTGTCTAGTTGGAGTTGGTGTTTCTGCAATATTTCCTATGACGTATATTTTAGCAGGAAAATCAAAAAAATACTCACCCGGCATGGCCATATCCATTATAGGAACCTACTCGATTGTTGGAATGTTTATTGGGCCACCATTAATAGGTTATTTATCGCACACTTTTGGCTTGCAAAAAGCCTTTTTTTTATTAATGTTTTGTGGTTTAATGTTTATACCTATATCGCAATTGTTTTTTAAAAATCAAAAGGATGAACTTTAAAGGTTTATTTAAGTATAAAAGGATAGCGCACTCGGAACCAAACTAACCTTAAAACTCCCCGACCCTATTAATTCTCCATCTGCCTGGATTAGTGGCAGAATTTCTTGATTAATTTCAATAAAAACCTCCTTACTTTTTAGCGTTGTCACATTTTTATGATTTGTAATTTTACCATTAAAAAGATTCAATAAATTCTTAATAATTTCAAACTTGTTTAAGTTTTTAGCGATTGTTATATCAAACAAACCATCACAGGGGTGAGGGTTTTTAGTTAGTTGCATCCCTCCTCCCGAGTATTTGCAAATTCCAACTAAAATCATAAGCGTTTTACCTGAAATTATTTTATTATTTACAAAAACTTTTGATTCGAAATTTTTAAACGACAACAAACTTAAAACGGCACCATATAAATAAGCTAAGGCACCAAATTGTTTGTGTTTTTCAATTTTACTTACTACATAACCATCAAAACCGACACCAGCTAAATTATTAAAATAAATAGCAGGTAATTTATTGTTTTCAAATTCAATTTTACCAATATCTTGTTTTATTAAAGCACCGTTTTTTATAGTTTTTATTGCTAATCTGTAATTTTGTGAGATTCCAAATGTTTTAATCCAATCGTTCCCCGTTCCTATAGGAATTACACCAACATTAATTTGGGTTGCTGGCACAATATTTTGAGCCATAATTCCATTTACAATATTATGTAAAGTACCATCGCCTCCTACGCAAATGATGTTTCTAATATTTTGCTTTATTGCTTGTTGTACAAGCTGAATACTATGTTTTGAATGTGATGTGAAGACATGCTGAAAATTAAAATTATCTAGTTCTAGACGCTCTTTAATTTTTGGCCAGTTTTTCTTGCTCGATCCATTGCCAGAAGTTGGATTAATAATGACAAACCAAGAAATTAAGGCAGCATCCATTACGCTCCTTTTTTATGAAGTAAACGCGTTAATTTTATTGATAAATCGGTTAAAATAATTTTAGAATTACCATTACGTTCTATATGATAAATAGCATCTTGAAGTTCGTTACTAATCTCCAAAATATTATTTTCATGAACAAAAGGAGCAAAATTTTCTAACTTAAACTTCTCGGTTTTTGGCTCAAAATAAACGATGTCCGTTGCGTTATAATTTAATAATAATGCCTGCCGAAAAAAATCTAAACAAAAAGATAAAAATTGTTTTTGAGTTTCACGACCAGTTTTTGCAATGTCTTCGCTCCAAGTAATCAAATCATGAATGGCCGCTTTGTTGCCTTTAGCTTTGAAAGCGCTTCTAATCCAAAATACAAACCAAGTTTCAAATTGAATATCTTCAGAATCTTGATAAACTAGATCGCAAGCTTTATTGTAATTTCCATTCGATTGATGTGCTATTTTTGTTGCAACAGAAATTTCCAAGTTATATTGCTTTACTAAGGCGTCTATAATAACATCTTCAGCTAACGGTGGAAAATGTAATATTTGGCAACGCGATTTTATGGTGTTAATTATTTTCTCATCATCTTCAGCAATTAATATAAAAATTGTTTTATTCGGTGGTTCCTCAATTAGTTTTAAAAGTTTGTTGGCACAAGCAGCGTTCATTTTTTCTGCCATCCATATCAACATAACTTTATAGCCGCCTTCATATGATTTTAATGAAAGTGATTTTAAAATATCTTGCGCTTCATCAACTCCTATTTGTCCTTGTTTGTTGTCTACCCCAAGTATTTTATACCAATCAAATAAATTTCCATAAGGTTGTTCGGTTAACAATTGTCTCCACTCTTCTAAATAATGATTTGAAACAGGATGACTCTTAGCTTTCTCACTAGTTGTTACGGGAAACGCAAAATGCAAATCGGGATGAGAAAAGTTTTTAAATTTTAAATTACAAGCGCTATTCCCAACTTTGTTTTCGCCATCAGAATTAGAACATAAAATATATTGAGCGTACGCTATAGCCATTGGTAAGGTACCACAACCTTCATTTCCTACAAATAATTGAGCATGAGGAATCCTTCCATTATCGACACTTTGTGTTAAATGGTTTTTTATATGATTTTGACCTAAAATTTCTTCAAAAAACATAGGCAAATATAGTTTTTTTATAATTCTTTATAAGCTATATCGTTTTCGTAATAAAACACATTTTAAATAGCTATTTAATTAGTTACATTTGTGTTTTAATAGTAAAATAATAATAATGAAGACTCTAAATGATTTTAATTTTGAAAACAAAAAAGCGCTTATACGCGTAGATTTTAATGTGCCTTTAAATGATGCTTTTGAAGTAACTGATGCTACCAGAATTGTTTCTGCAAAACCAACTATCATAAAGATTTTAGAAGATGGCGGAAGCTGTATATTAATGTCACATTTAGGGCGTCCAAAAGGTGCGCAAGAAGAGTTTTCTTTAAAACATATTGTAAACAAGGTTCAAGATATAATAGGAGTTGAAGTGAAATTTGTTAATGAATGCATTGGTGAAAAAGCGGAAACGGCAGTTGCAAAACTGGAACCGGGACAAGTTTTATTATTAGAAAATTTACGTTTTCATAAGGAAGAAGAAGCAGGCGATGTTGACTTTGCTAAACAACTTTCAAAATTAGGCGATATTTACGTGAACGATGCTTTTGGTACAGCGCATAGAGCTCATGCATCAACTACAATAGTGGCGCAGTTTTTTGAAGAAAAAAAATGTTTTGGAAGTTTGTTGGCTCAAGAAATTGATAGTATTAAAAAAGTAATGGAAACTGGTGAAAAGCCGGTTTTAGCTATTCTTGGAGGCGCTAAAGTCTCTTCAAAAATTACTATTATAGAAAATATTTTAGATAAAGTTGACCATTTAATAATTGGAGGAGGCATGGCTTTTACTTTTGTAAAAGCTCAAGGTGGTACAATTGGAAATTCGATTTGTGAAGATGATAAAATGCCATTGGCGTTAGATATTTTAAAACAAGCCAAAGCAAAAAATGTACAAATTCATATTCCGGTAGATACTATAGCAGCAGATGCATTTAGTAATGATGCAAACAAGCAAATTGTTGATATTAATCAAATACCTAACGGCTGGGAAGGCGTAGATGCTGGACCAAAATCTATTAAACAATTTCATGATGTGGTAATGAAAAGTAAAACGATATTATGGAATGGACCTCTTGGAGTTTTTGAAATGGAAAGTTTTGCGAATGGTACCATTGAATTAGGAAATTCAATTGCTGAAGCTACTAAAAACGGTGCTTTTTCACTTGTTGGCGGTGGTGATTCTGTTGCCGCGGTTAAACAATTTGGTTTTGAAAATAAGGTAAGTTATGTAAGTACTGGAGGTGGCGCTATGTTAGAAAGCTTAGAAGGAAAAACACTACCAGGAATTGCTGCTATTTTAGATTAATCCAAATTTAGTTTTCAGATTAGCTGAAAAAACACGATTTTAGCCATAGCTTCGTTCAATAACCAAATGAATAGATTTTATGGCTTTTCGATTTTTTATAATCTTATTACTTTTCAATTTTAGCCTAGGGTTTTCTCAAAATCAAGATTCTATTGTTGATGGTGCTCCTCAAAATAATAAGGTTATTGAAGTAGAACTAGATAGTACCTCAATAAAATCATTAAAAGACAACGAATTTGCTGCACAGTTAGACGAAAAATGGTTTGAAGAACTTTACAGCAATGATTTATTTGATACTATATACAAATCGGTTTCTGATTTAAAGTTCGACGAAATTGATTTCCCCGAATTACATACCGATACATTAAAAGCTAGATTAAAAGAGTTAGATGCAAGAACACCATTTAATGTAGAATATAATCGGTCGTTAGAAAGTGTCATAAAATCGTTTTTAAAACATAGACGCAATTCCATTCAAAAATTAATAATCCTAAGTGCGTTCTATTTCCCTATGTTTGAGCGCGAATTAGATCTTTATGACATACCGTTAGAAGTTAAATATTTAGCAATAGTTGAATCCGCTTTAAAACCTAGAGCTAAATCTAGAGTTGGCGCTACTGGTTTATGGCAATTTATGTATGGAACAGGAAAAGAATACGGGTTAGATGTAAGTAGTTATGTAGATGAACGTAGCGACCCCATTAAATCAACTGAAGCGGCAGCAAAATATTTAGCACGATTATATAAAATTTTTGGCGATTGGGATTTGGCCCTAGCGGCATATAATTCAGGTCCTGGAAACGTAACCAAAGCTATCCGTCGTTCAGGTGGTTATAGAAATTATTGGAATATTAGGCATAATTTACCACGAGAAACAGCAGGATATTTACCAGCTTTTTTAGCAAATATGTACATTTTTGAATATGCTGAAGAACACGGATTTAAAAAAATAAAACCAGAAATAGCTTATTTTGAAACTGATACAATCAGAGTAAAACAAATGATTACTCTAGATCAAGTTTCGGATTTAACCGGAACACCAATTGAAGAACTTCAATTTTTAAATCCGTCTTACAAACTAGACATTATTCCATTTATAAAAGGTGAAAATTACACATTACGATTACCGGTAGATGCTGTAGGTAAATTTGTAAATAACGAAGACAAAATCTATGCTTTTGCAAAAGAAGAATTTAATGAACGAGAAAAACCATTACCTCAGTTTTTTAATTCCAAAAGCAAAATAACTTATCGAGTAAAATCTGGTGATTATTTGGGTAAAATATCAAGACAATATGGTGTTAGGGTGAGTGATATTAAAAAATGGAACGGACTCCGGAGTAACAATTTATCAATTGGCCAAAGATTAACTATTTTTCCTCGAAAGCCTCATGTTTCTGGTAGTTCTACTGTAAAAAAACAAACAAAACCAAAGGCTATTGCTGGCGATGCCATTACTTATATTGTAAAAAGCGGAGATTCTTTATGGAGTATCGCACAAAAATTTCCTGGAGTTTCCATTCAAAATATTAAAGATTGGAACGGTATTAGTGGTACTAAACTGAAACCTGGAATGAAACTTAAAATTTCGAAAGGCTAAATTCCTTAAAACCAAAAACATATTATGCGACATATTCTTATTTTATTACTCTCGTTATTAATGATGATTTCTTGCGGAGACAAAAAAGCATCGAACGAAAAATTTTTACCAGACGCCTCAGGAGCCATTAATAATGTTTCTGTTGTAGTTGATAATGAACTTTGGGACGGAATGATAGGCGATGCCATAAGAGAGGTTCTCGCAAAACCAATTTATGGTTTGCCTCAAGACGAACCTACATTTACCATTAGTCAAATTCCACCAGCTGTTTTTTCTGGATTTGTAACTAAGAACAGAACGGTTTTAAAAATAGAGACTAATAAGGAAGCAGATTTTGAAATATTAAGCGATGAATATGCTAAACCTCAAAAAGTCATCATTATTTCAGGTAAAACACGACAAGATATAATTAATATTATTGCAGAAAACGAAACTAAAATAATTGAAATTTTTAAGAATGAAGAGCTTACGGAACGTCGTCGACAAATGTCAAAATCGCCACATAAACTTAGTTCGATTAAAGAAAAATTGGGTTTAAATATTAATTTCCCATCTATCTACAGATTGGCGAAAGAAAGCGATAACTTTTTCTGGATAAGAAAAGATATTACAACAGGTACTTCAAATTTGATGATATATGAATTACCATTAGATGCAATTAAAAAAAACGATAGTGTTGTAAACCAGATTATAAAAATAAGAGATTCATTTGGTAAACAACATATAGAAGGCCCAGTTGATGGATCGTTTATGGTAACCGAAAATGCGTATACTCCATTTCATGGTGAAACCATTATCGACAATAAGCCAGCTTTTGAAACTAGAGGCATCTGGGACGTGAAAAATGCTTTTATGGGCGGACCATTCATTAATTACGCTATTGAAGATAAAATTAATAAACGATGGGTAGTTATTGAAGGATTTGTTTTTGCACCATCCGTTGAAAAAAGAAACTATATGTTAGAACTTGAAGCGATAATTAAATCGGTTAAAATAGATTAATATTAAACGGTACTTAATACAAAAAAAGACCAACAGGATGTGTTGGTCTTTTTTTGTATAAATAAAATAAGGTTATTCTTTTTTGTCTTCTTTCTTATCTTCTTCTTTACTAGCGTCTTTAAACTCTTTTATACCGCTACCAAGTCCACGCATTAATTCAGGTATTTTTTTTCCTCCAAATAACAATAATACCACCACAACAATTAATGCTATTTGCCAAGGTCCGATTGCTAAGGGTAACATATATAAGCTCATAATATTGATTTTAAGAAACAAAGTTAATAATTAAAGTTAAATAAAATCGTTTTAAGAGTAACTTTAGCACATTCAAAACATGTAATTTATCATAAGTGATTTTTAAAAGTTCTAATAGCTAAAAAAAGAGTGATACTTTACTTAAAGAACAATAGTATTTAATAAATTCTATTTATTTTTGTTTGTGCATGAAGGACGATAAAAAGAAGAAAAAAAGAATAAAACGAAAACTGCTTGACAAGTATCGATTAGTTATATTAAACGAGCATACTTTTGAGGAGCGAATATCGTTTAAACTAACACGACT
>NZ_JABDMV010000048.1 GCF_013001275.1 Flaviramulus sp. | reverse complement strand
TGATTATTTTCAGCATCTAACCACTCAACTTTATCCTCTGGATAATTTGTAATAATCAATTTTAAAGGATTTAAAACAGCCATTACGCGAGGCGCTGTCTTATTTAAATCTTCACGAATACAAAACTCTAAAAGCGACACATCAATTACATTATCGCGCTTTGCAACTCCAACAGTTTCAACAAATTTTCTAAGAGAATTTGGCGTGTAGCCTCTCCGTCTTAAACCAGAAATTGTTGGCATACGCGGGTCGTCCCATCCGTTTACAATACCATCATTAACCAATTGAAGTAACTTACGTTTACTCATTATGGTATAACTAAGGTTTAATCGCGCAAATTCGCGCTGCTTAGGCCTTAATTTATTTGGGTCAACAACTTGATCCAAAAACCAATCATAAAGCTCTCTATGAGGCTTAAACTCTAAAGAACATAAAGAGTGTGATATTTGTTCAATGTAATCACTTTCTCCGTGCGTCCAGTCGTACATCGGGTAAATACACCAGTTGTTAGCAGTTCTGTGGTGATGCTTTTTAAGTATGCGATACATTATAGGGTCGCGCATCAACATATTTGGGTGTTGCATATCTATTTTAGCACGTAGAATATGCTCGCCCTCATCAAAATCGCCATTTTTCATACGATTAAAAAGGTCTAAATTCTCTTCAATGGTTCTGTTTCTAAACGGGCCATCAACTCCAGGTTGCGTTGGGGTTCCTTTTTGCTCTGCCATCGCTTCACTAGATTGTGAATCTACATAAGCTTTGCCTTCTTTAATTAATTTTACCGCCCAATCGTAAAGCTGTTGGAAGTAATCAGAAGAAAATAATTCCTTATCCCACTTATAACCTAACCAAGCAACGTCTTCTTTAATTGCATCAACATATTCCTGTTCTTCTTTGGCTGGATTGGTATCATCAAATCGAAGATTTACTGGAGCATGATACTTTTCGCCCAAGCCAAAGCTTATCCCTATGGCTTTTGTATGTCCAATATGCAGATAACCGTTTGGCTCTGGTGGAAAACGAAACCGTAAGTCGTTTTTAGAGGTGCCGTTAGCTAAATCTTCTTCTATAATTTGCTCTAAAAAATTAAGTGGTTTTCTTTCTTCAGACATAAAATAAATTACTCCATATAGTTCGAAATAATAAACGAACACAATTAAACAAAAATATTGTGCAAAATTAGGTAATTTTACCGACTTAAAACACCTTGTTATGGGAATAATAAAAGTTGAAAACATTAGAGTATTCGCCTATCACGGCTGCCTAAAAGAAGAAACAAAAATAGGAAGTGATTATCGTGTAGATTTACAAGTTGAAGCCGATTTACAAACTTCAGCTAAAACAGATAAGCTTAGCGATACCGTTGATTATGTGTTTTTAAACCGTATAATTAAAGAAGAAATGACTATTGCTTCGCACTTGCTAGAAACAGTGGCAAAGCGTATATTACATAGAATATTTAACGAAGATAAATTAGTAAAAAAAGCGACTGTTTGGGTAAGTAAATTAAATCCGCCAATTGGGGGCGATGTTGCCAGAGTAACCATAAAAATGACCGAAAAGCGTAAAAAGTAATTTTTAGTATATAAAACTGCTAAAATTTTTTACATTTGCATCAATAATATTGGTGTCGTGGCCGAGTGGCTAGGCTCAGCTCTGCAAAAGCTGCTACAGCGGTTCGAATCCGCTCGACACCTCAAAAAAGCTTTCAGTATATACTGAAAGCTTTTTAACTAATAGGGCTTATTTGCTCCAACTTCTCTTTTAAACGCTCTTTTTCTTTCGGGAAAAACCCTTGAACTAATAACAACACCCCAAAACCTAGAATTACTAAGGCTATAATTTTTTTAGATTTATAAATTAGTTTAGGTGTTAATTTGTTTCTAAGTTTTTTGGCAACTACAATTTTAAACAGGTCTACAACAAAATACACGATTAAAATAGTGCTTAAAAATACGATTACACCTTCTGTAGAACTTGTTAGTGAATTTGCTAAAACAATAAAAGCAACCCAACCCAATAACACGCCTATATTTATAAAATTGAGTAAAAACCCTTTTAAAAAAAGCTTGCCATAACCCTTTTTTATTTCAACCTTGTGGTATTCTTTTACTATAGCCCGAAATGATTTTGATGTTTTTGTGAATGATATAATACCATAAGCTACCAAAAGCATGCCTCCAAAAATTAAAAAATTAGGGTCGTCTTTAATTTTCTCTAACAATTTGTTGGTACTAAAAAAAGCAACTAGAATAAAAATAATATCCGCCAACATAACACCGCTATCAAAAATAAGAGCGCTTTTAAACCCTTTTGTGGCGCTTGTTTCTAACAGAACAAAAAATACAGGCCCAACTGTGAAGGCGAGTATAATTCCAAAAGGAATGGCTGTTAAAATATCATCGAACATAAATGTAAACGGGTTTTATACAAAGTAATGAAATATTTTAAAACTATCAGAATACGACTATGTTAGATTTTTAATAGATTAAACAAAAAAGGAGTGAGTTAGAACCCACTCCTTTTTAAAAAACTAAAATATATAAACTCTATTTTTTAACGAGTTTGACGCTATAAATTCCAGTCTCTGTTTTAATTTGAGCAAAATAAATTCCGGATTTTAAACTAAATCCATCGATTTTAGTTTCCCTTGAATTGGGTGATAATGATAATACTTTCTTACCTAGTATATTTAATACTTTAATAGAGGATATATTAACATTTTGTGTTTTAATTGTCCAACTGCTTTGAGATGGGTTAGGGAATACCTTGAAAGATACTTTTTCAAAATCGTTAATTCCTAAAGATGAAACTTGTTGTATATCATCAAAATAAAAGGTAGATGTGGCTGAACCATCTCCTTGATTTCCAAAATCGAACATAAATACAAGATCATTAAATATGGTGACTCCTAAAGATGAAAAATCCCAACTTAATGTTTCCCATTGCCCAGTAACTGTTGTCTCAACATCCTGCTCTGCAGCATTTGCCGCATTGCCTCGTTCTTCAAGTTTCATTCTTACTTTGGTACCTATTGGAGCCTCAGTCCATAATCTCAGCGTTATATATTTTTTTGCTGAAAAGTTTAAACCATCATTTAACTCTAATTTAGCACCTGCCCATGTAGCTCCTCCATCTCTCACAATTTTAGCTAATTTACCGCTGGTATTTCCAGTGCTTTGCGGTCCTGAAACCGCTTCAACAGTAGCGGTACCTCCATCAAAATTATTAAAATCTGTGGTTGTTGGTGTTGTTTCAAAATCAAATGGTAGGCCTGTATTTTCTCCAGGAGGTGTACATGCAACAGCATTGTAACTAAATGTCATTCTTCCAAGGTTAACTTCGCCATTGGTAACTACCAATCTTAAAACATGAATTCCAGCCGTTAAGTCTAAATTGCTTGTTGCCTTCGTATTCCAAATCCCCCAATCACCGGTATGAGTAAATATAATATCCTGACTTACTTTAACACCATCAACCTCAAAATAAATAGGTCCACCACCACTAGTATTTCCTGAAGCATATCTTATACTTAAATCATAACATCCTGTAGTTTGTACATCAACGGTATACTCTAACCATTCACCCCCAGAAAGCCAGCCTACAGTATCGCCTTCTGAACCTTCTGTTGAAGCATCAACATATTCATTTGGTCTAAAACCACCTTGGTTATCAATTGACGAATCATAATAGGCTATGTTTTGACCATTACCCCCTTCATATTCATCATAATGAGCAGGTTCAATAACTCCAGGTATAGCACTTGGAGTACCTGAATATGGTACTTGATTACCTACTTGAATTGTAATTATATTGGTAACGTTAAAACTGGTTCCGGCATAAACTTTTGCAAACATATTATAAATACCAAACGGTAAAGCCCCGGTATTATACTCATAAGGAGCTGTTGTATCTTCTCCTAAAAGTGTATTACCATTATAAAACTCTACTTTGGTTATACCGCTGCCTGTTGTTGTTGCGGTAAGGTTAGCGCTATCATTTTCATCAGCTTCGTAAATATCTGAAGTTATGGTACCAGAAACATTAACATCTTTATTGGTTGCCATTGAATTTGCTGGTACATCAAGCATATAACCATCTGAGAAGGTTATAGTAATAGGATTATCTGAGTAATTATGTCCCACGTAGGTTTTATCGACGCCGTCGTTAAACACCGCTGCTATAGGATGGTTAGCAGTTATAGTAGCATCTAATTGACCCATGGCATTCATGGCATGCAGCCAATGGTAAGTCTGTGCATCAGAAACGCCAAATTTTAAAACCCTATCCGGATCGGCATTATAAAGTGTAATAGCTTCTGCAGGGTCTAAAAATGATAAATACTTCCAAATGGTATCATGCCATAAATTTGGATTGGTATCATTTGGATCTAAAATTCCTGTATATTGTTTTAGTTCGTCCCATATTTTTTGAACATAGGCTAAATTCTGGCCTAAATACAACGAACCACCATGCATTGGATATAACTCTATACCGTAAGAAGCCGTAATATCTGATGTCCAAAACGTTCCATTATCGTATGAGTTTCCCCAAACACGAGATACTAAACTATACTGAGAAGATGGAAAAACTCTTTCATTCATATCAAGCCAATACTCTTCAACTGCAGTTTGCTCTGTAGTATATAAATAAATACCTAAATCTCTAATGGCATCATTGCCAGTAATTGAACCCCAGTGAATTAATGATGAATTAAATTGCATACTTTCAGATGTAGACTCTTGGTCATTACCTTGTGGAAAGGAAGCTGTGCCATTGGCCCAACAATGCCCGGCATAAGGGCTAAAATTTCTTAAGAATGGGAATTGAGTATCATTTCTATCTGATGAAGCCGCATCTCTAACCAATAAATTAACCATATCACCCCAATCATTGGCCCAACCTGGTTCAAATTGCTCCATAAAAGCTGCTGCGTGAATAAAATATCCCCAATGGAAATGGTGATCATTAATATTAGAATCCTGTCCATGACCGGCCGGATACCCCAACATAGCAGACCAAGCGTCATGATAATAAAATAAAAAAGCTACTTCACCAGACGCATAGGTTAGCCAATCTTCTAATCGTTCTTTAACAGTGGCAACCATTTTATCTCTAGCAGTAGTATTGCCCATTTGATCTGCAATCCTCGCCGTTTGAATTAAGCGGTTCATTACCTGACCCTCATTATACGAGTCTGTCCACGTTGCTAAAGCATCGTTTTCAATTTGTGCAATTTTAGTTTGTAAATCTGCCGGACTAAAACTTGAACTATAATTTGCCAAGTAGGGCAGAGTAGGGAGTATTCCTTTAAAGGTATTTTCGACAATAAACGAATTTCCATCTAAAGTTTTTATATCACCTCTAACATTATCATAAGTATATCCAGCGGGTACTGGCGAACTTGGAGCTAAGTTATCCCATTGATGCGCTAATAATCCTAGTAATACGTTTGTACCCGTTCCTTCTTTTACATCAGTTGTAACATTAAATGTTGTCGTTACCTTTGAGTTATTCTCATTATAACTCCAGGACGTAGTTGTATTACTTGGAAACACATATGCATATTGCTTATATTCGTTAGCAACAGCAGTTACGTTTGAAGTGCTTTGTGGTAACATGGCCATAGACCAATATGTTTTTCCATTTAAAGTGGAGGTGTAAATACCTCCCGTTTGTGTCCATGTACTGCCTACAGGTGCGTAAAACACAAAATCTGCTCCATTTGTTGCATTCTCAATGATTAATATTTCATTTGAAATTGTTACTGACCCAGAATTAACTGTTATTTCTACAATATCATCACTTTCTTTTTCATAATAAACAAAAGGCATTCCTATACCAGATGTAGCACTCATATTATGTGAGACATCATTCCAATTCATGGTAACTGTCCAATCAGAATAATCAGAAACAGTTGTTTTAGTGGTATTTAATCCAGTCAGACCTACTTCTATTGGAGCAGAGTCGCCTATTACTCCCCAAGGAATATAGGTAACAATTAAACCACTGTTTATGGTTTTCATGGTCATAGGATAATTAAAGAGATTGTCAGCATGATCTTCTTTAACCAATTTAGACCACCAATCGTTTGTTGGTACAGGTTTCCCAACCGCATTACCAGATAATTGAGGTGAACCTGAAGGGAATCCATTTCTACCTGCCGAATCGGTTCCAGGGAATGAATTAGTGTAACTACCACTTCCTACATTTGTAGTTTGGGAAAAGTTGTTTATAGAAATTAGGATAATTAATATGCTAACTAATATTTTTTTTGAACTATTCATATGTAAAAGATTTCTAGTTTATTTAACAGGGCATAAAAATAATAAACATGTTGCGTTTATTAAAATTTACAAACCATACATAAGCTATACAGTAATCGACAAAACCTCAATATTAACAGGTAATTGAAATACAACATCTCACTTAAAAAAAGAGCGAGGCATAACCCCACTCTTTTAAAACAAACTTAATATATTAATATAGTTTTTAGTTTTTAACCAATTCTAAACTACTCATCCCAACATCTGTTTTTATTTTGGCAAAGTACAATCCTGGTTTAAAATAGATTCGTTAATTACAGTTTCAGTTTTATTAGGCTTTAATGACATTACATTTTTACATATAATATCAAATACTCTAATAGAAGACATATTAATATTTTCTATTCTTAAGATCAAGCTATCTTACGTTGAGTATGGGTATTATGCTTTGTATCGACTATTAAAGGGCTTTTAAACCCTTTTTTTGTGTTAGTTTCTAGTATCATAAAAAAACACGGGCCCAACCGTAAAGACGAGTATAATACGAAAAGGAATAGCAGCTAAAATATCATCGAACATAAATGCACGTGTATTTCATACAGAGTAAGGATATATTTTGAATACTTACTATTTAGAATTTATCGCATAAAAAAAGTGCGATTTAAAAATCGCACTTTTAATTTAATAAAATAAAATTTGCTATTGTTTAATCAGCTTTATGCTACTAGAACCTTCTGCTGTTCTTACTTGTGCAAAATAGATTCCTGCTTTTAAATTAGAACCATCAATTGTTGCACTATCTAAATTAGGTTTCATTGATAATACATTTTTACCTAATACATCAAATACTTGAATAGATGACATTACTTTGTTTTTAGTTTTTACCGTCCAACTATCTCGTGTTGGGTTAGGATATGTACTAAAATCAATTAATTGGTAGTCTTCAACGCCTAAAGTGGCACCCGATACAGCCGTAACATTATCTACATAAAAAGTAAAACCATCAACTGGAGTATCCCACCCGGCACCATTCCAAAATGGGAAAAATGCTATTTGTGAATACTCTCCATTCGCAGTTACTGTGCCATCAATTCCTTGATTGAATGTCCAAGTAATGTTTTCCCAACCACTACCAGTGTGGGCGGTTGATGATGCAGAAGGAGGCGCAGTAGAGTTAACTTTGTCTTCTACCTTCGCGAATGCATTAAACGCTGATGTTGAATAAACATCTGCTGAAACAGTTAAATCAGACGTTAGATCAATTAAATTGTTTTGAAAAATAAGTTCAGCGCCTTGCCACCCTTGTCCAGAAGCCGCGCTTATCAGTTCAAAAGCTATATCGCCTTGAGGATCAGTTGTAACCGTAGCACTTCCTAATCCTTCAAATCCATTAACTGTTGGAGCGGTACCTTCGAAGTCTTCTTGCAGTACTTGTTGTGAATATCCTAATGACACAGCCAAAAGGACAAATAAATAAGTAATTTTTTTCATAAAATATAATTTTAAATTAGTTATCTCACAATTTACATACTTTTATAGTAAAATCTCAAAAATGTAACAATACAAAAAGTATACATCATAACTATTACTTACAAAAACTAATTATTTAGCAATTTAACTTATTTTAAAAACCGTTTATCGAATAATTTAGTCAATTATTTATGTTAGCTTTAAAATATCAAGATCTAGAAAAGGAAGGTGTTTTCTTAATGTTGTGGTAATGTTGTGGTGAGACAATATGTACATCTCATTTTATTTTTTTGTAAACTTTTAAAATTTGTTCATAATTTCCTTTTTGCTAACATATTAGAAATAAATAATCTTTATTTCTTAAATATTGTTGCGTTTAAAGACATCAACAGTCGTGTTATTATTTGTAACCACTATTAAGTTTGTACTCTCTTGATTAATAAAAGAAATAGATCTGCTATCATGAGGTACATAAAAACCACTTACTATTGGCGATATAAAATTAAAATTATTTCCTCCGTCACCTAAAAGTACTGCGCCATAACCAGCATCATACCGTGGTGTTTCAACCTCAACGCCATAGTGATTTCCAACAATTAAAATATCCATATTTCCATCTTGGTTTACATCAGTCACAACCGAAGATTTAATAGGCGATACTTGAGCTTCATTTGGTAGTATTTTCTTTATAAGTTTGCCGCTTTCGTTAATTAAAATAATACTTTCAAAACTCTTAATTTCATAAATAACAGCTTCGCTCACTTTTTCTTCAGGTAAAATATCCACTAACTTTGAAGAAGCAAAACTATGATAGTCTTTAAATTTTTCTGCAACAAAAGGCATCTGTTGGCTAGTACATTCTCGACCTCGAACTGGCACATAATCATCCTTGTAAAATTTTGCTAAAACAACATCGTTTGTGCCGTTGTCATCAAAATCGTTAGCATATAATTTGAATGGATGCTCCTCAGACGCTTTAAATTTATTGTTTTTACCCAAATTACCAACAATATAATCTTCGTCGCCATCACCATCTAAATCACTTGCTGTTATTGACCACCATAAGCCTCGTGTATCCTTTAAACCATATTGTTCGGTACTATTTACGAATCTTCCACCATTATTTTGCAACACTATTATTTGCATCCATTCTCCAACCACAATTAAATCTTCATCACCATCCATATCTATATCTGTAAAAACAGCATCGTTTACCATACCGATGTTTTTTAAATCGGCTGATATATCATCCGATGCCTTCTCATATTTCCCTTTATTATTGATAAGAATATAGCTGCTCGCCGGAAAGCCATATTTCCCTGAAATGAGGCGAGTGCCAACAAATAAATCTAAATCGCCATCAGCATCTATATCTGAGACCTTTACACTTTGTGTACTTTCATAAATATTTGGTAAAGCATTTGAGTCTTTAACAAATTCACCAAGGCCATCATTTATGTACAACCTATCTTTTAATAATGGATTTCCGCGCTTATATTCACTACCGCCACTCGTAACATATAAATCGAGATCTTGATCACCATTAACATCCAAAAATAGCGCGCCTAAATCTTCAGAAGCCCGGTCTTGTTCCCAAGGTTGTGAGTCACCTTTAACAAATTTCCCATCTGCTTGTTGCACATAAAGTATTCCACTTTGGTCTTTAGATCCTCCAATAAACAAATCTTCTAAGCCATCCCCATTAACATCTGCTACAGCTGAAAAGGGGCCATTCTGAGATATATTATGAGGAAGTAAAATCTCTTCTTGAAACTCATCAAAATCATTCTCTTTATGTTTATAGTTTATTCCTAAATCGGATGCTTTTGTCTGAACCAACAATGTTTTTTCTTTAGAAGTACTTTTTGAAAAAGTTTTTGCTCTAGAATGCATTGCTGTAAGCGTAGTATTTGCCCTTACATCTTCATATACATTTGTTTTTCCATCGGGCCATATTACTTCTACTTTATCTACCTTAACATCTTTTCCTAATCCAAAAAATATTCCAGGCTCTACAGAAGAGATAAAACCACGTGTCACACTATTTTCTGCTAGCTGAATTTTACCATCAAGGTGGATTATTGCTTTGGCCCCAAAACCAAATTTGTTACCACTCGTTCCTTCTAAATTTATTTTTAAGAAGTTTCCCGTGGCCCTATTTTCATAGATAAAAGCAGGAGCATCCATGTTATTAGTAACTACATCTAAATCACCATCGCCATCCAAATCACCATAGGCCATTCCGCTGGAAAAACTTGGTGTATCAAAACCCCATTCTTTAGTTACTTTTTCAAATTGAAGATTCCTTTTATTTATAAACACATAATTAGAAATTGGCTGAGAAGGAGCTTCTTGACTTAAACGAAATAAATCTTCATAGGTTGTTTTCTTTGTGTTAAGGTTTCTTAAAAGTGTTAAATAATCATTATTATCAACATCCTTTTTAATGCCGTTAGATACAATAATATCTTTCCATCCATCATTATCCAAATCCACTAATAGACTAGCCCAACTCCAATCGGTATATGAAATACCAGCCATATTTGCCACATCTGAAAAACTACCCAATCCAGTGTTAATTTGTAGAGCATTTGCCATATACTGATGATGCGCACCAGCTGCTACAAGCGTATTAAATGCTTCCGTACTCATTGAAGCCATATTGGTCTTAGAACGATAATGGTCTTCTGGCGTCATATCTGTAGTAATTAGATCCATTAAACCATCATTATTAACGTCTCCAGTATCAGATCCCATACTAAGTTGGGTAATGTGCCTTAATTCTTCATTAATTACATTACGAAAAGTACCATCTCCATTATTATAATACATAAAATCTGGCTCCGCATAATCGTTAGCGACATACAAATCTACCCAACCGTCGTTATTAAAATCAGAAGCATTAACACTTAAACCGAAGGCCAAATCTCTTGAAATACCAACTTCTGATGAAACATCCTTAAATTGTCCGTTATCATTTCTGTATATTCTATCTAAAAAATATTTATAATGCTCAGCAGGAATCTTATTTATTAATGCTATCTTTTTATCAACCGGTTGATTTACTTGATACATATCCAGATCGCCATCATTATCCATATCAAAAAATACCGCTTGCGTTGAAAAACCTACATCAGCTAATCCGTAAGCCAAGGCTGATTCTGTAAACGTTAAATCCTGATTATTAATATATAATTGATTTCTTCGGTCTTCAATATTTACAGACGATCCATTTCTACTTACATAAATATCAAGATATCCATCTGCATTAACATCCGCCATTGTTACACCCCATGTCCATCCTGAATTTATTGCGGCCCTAGATTTTTTGGTAATATCTTCAAATTGAAAATTTCCTTTATTCAGGTAAAGTCTATCAGATACTTGATTTCCTCCAAAGAAAATATCAGGCATCCCATCATTATTAATATCTCCGATAGCAACTCCAGAACCCACATAAATTTGACTGTAAAAATAATGGTTAAAGGTTTTGGATTCTTTCATCGAGTTATTAAAATCTATCCCTGTTTTTTCAGGTGCCAATAATTCAAATCCTCCAACTAACTTTTCAGGATAAAGATTGCGATTTGATTGTTGACAGGAAATAGCAAGAAAAGAAGCTAAAATGATTAATTTAACTGAACCAAACTTAATTTTCATAAAATATTACATAATGCAAAGTCTCAGATATTTGACTTTACTAATTAATTTTTTGAAGTTACTTTTTAATAAAAAACACAAACTAATGTATTCCCAAAAATAATTATCTAAGATACAAAATTTGCATATAAAATTATTTTATATACAAATTTGTTATTTAATTAAAGTATGCTTTTTAGAATTTTAACTTTTCATCTTTATCCCAAAGGCCCCAGTAAGCTCCAACGACACCTTCGCCGCCTATTTTCCACGATTCATCAAATGATGAGAAGTAAAACATTTCTATATCATCTTCTTCCGACCATACTTGTGAATTTATAAAGTATTTGATAGCATTTTCAAAACCAGGTTCGGCACCATGAAATATTTCGCCTTGACTAGGCCATCCGGTTTCTGTGATAATTACTTTTTTACCATTTCCAGCTTTAAGCGCTTGGTTATACATATCCTTCATATACAATAAAGAATATTCTAAACTACAGCCTTCCCAATACGGGTAACAGTTCGCTAAAATAACGTCGCAAGCTTCGGTGATTCTAGGTTTATCAGCAAACTCATAATACGCATCTACATAACCCATTGGAATATCTGGAATAGCTGCTTTTACTTCATACATAAATGCTAATAGTTCATCTTCAGTTAAATCTCCACGATACATCACTTCGTTACCGACAGCTGCAATATCAACATATCCTTCCTTAGCCAATTTAATTAAGCCAGCTATTTCACGTTTATTAATTTCATCATCGCTTCCTAACCAAGCCCCAACCATGGTTTTTATGCCATATTCCTTAGCAATAACTGGAATCATTTCATTGCCATCTGTACATGAAAATGAACGTATCCATTTTGTGTACGGTTTTATGATTTCCATGCGTCTTCTTATTTGCTCTTCACTAATCTGTGTACCTGGTTCTTGTCCTTCTTCATAAGGGCCAAAGCCAATACCATGCATTCCATTATTTAGTACTTTTTTAAACAACCCTTGTAATTCAGTATTTGTTTTATTAGAATGCTCTAATCCTGCTAATGCTTTAATTTTTCCTGCTCTTACTGACATGTCTTTTTAATTTATTTTATTATTTATTGGTATTTAATTTATCTTTAAAAATGCTTACTTGCGAATTGTTATTAGTTACAACTATTAAATTGTTATCACCCTGTTTTATTCTCGATAAGCTTCTGCTATCTGTTGGTGTAAAAAACCCGCTTTGCTCTGGTGTTACAAAACTAAAATTATTTTTGCCGTCGCCTAACAACACGGCGCCAAATCCAGCATCATAACGTGTTGTTTCTACTTCAACCCCATAGTGATTACCAACCGTTAGGATGTCTTGATTTCCATCCTTATTAAAATCAGCTATTATGCTCGATTTTATAGGTGCTATTTGAGCCATCAAGGGAAGTGCTTTTTTTAAAAGCTTCCCATTATCATTAATTAATAGTATACTTTCAAAACTATTTATTTCGTAAACAACGGCATCTTCAACCTTATCTTCAGGTAAAATATCTAATAATTTTGAGGAAGCAAACGTATGATAGTCTTTAAATTTTTCGGCAACATATGGCATTTGTTGGCTTGTACATTCTCGACCACGAACTGGTACATAGTCATCCTTATAAAATTTTGCTAAAACCACATCATTGGTTCCGTTATCATCAAAATCGTTCGCATATACTTTAAATGGATGCTCCTTTGATGCTTTAAACTTGTTATTTAAACCAAGGTTTCCTACTATATAGTCATCGTCGCCATCTCCATCTAAATCACCTGCTGTTATTGACCACCATAAACCGCGAGTATTATTTAGTCCAAAATTTTCCGTACTATTTACAAACCTTCCGTCATTATTTTGCAATACTGTTATTTCCATCCATTCTCCTACCACAATTAAATCGTCATCACCATCTGTATCTATATCAGTAAAAACAGCATCGGTTACCATACCTATATTTTTTAAATCGGCTGATATATCATCTGATGCCTTTTCATATTTACCTTTATTATTGATAAGGATATAACTACTTGCAGGAAACCCATATTTTCCCGATATCAGACGTGTACCAACAAATAAATCCAAATCGCCATCAGCATCAATATCTGAGACCTTTACGCATTGTGAACTTTCATAAATATTTGGTAAAGCATTTGAGTCTTTAACAAATTCGCCTAAGCCATTATTTATATATAATCTATCTTTTAATAATGGATTTCCGCGTTTATACTCACTACCACCGCTGGTAATATATAAGTCTTGATCTTGATCTCCATCAACATCTAAAAATAGTGCACCTAAATCCTCCGACGCCTGGTCTTGTTCCCAAGGTTGTGAACTTCCTTTAACAAATTTTCCGTCTGCTTGCTGTACATAAAGTATTCCGCTTTGGTCTTTAGATCCTCCAACAAACAAATCATCTAAACCATCTCCGTTAGTGTCTGCGACAGCTGAAAATGGACCGTTTTGTGAAACATTATGAGGCAATAAGATTTCTTCTTGAAATTCGTCAAAATCATTTTCTTTATGGCTAAAATCAATTCCTATGTCTGATGATTTTGTCTGAACCAACAATGTTTTTTCTTCTACAGGGTGTTTTGAAATCATTTTTGCTCGAGAATACTTTGCAGTTACTGTTGTATTTGCGCTTACATTTTCAAATACATTTGTTTTACCATCGGGCCATATCACTTCTACTTTATCTAATTCAACATCTTTTCCTAAGCCAAAAAATAAACCAGGTTCCATAGATGATAGATAACCTCTTGTAACCGTATTTTCTGCCACTTGGGTTTTACCATTATGATGTATAATTGCTTTTGCCCCATAACCGAATTGATTTTTTTCTGAACCCTCGAGGTTAACCTTTAAAAAGTTCCCCGTCGCTTTATTTTCATAAACAAAAGCCTCCGTTTCCATGTTGTTTGTAACCACATCCAAATCACCATCGTTATCTAAATCGCCATAGGCAATCCCACTTGAATAACTTGGAGCATCAAAGCCCCATTGTTCTGTAACTTTCTCAAAGCTCAAATTGCCCTTATTATGATAAACATAATTAGCAAGTGGCGTAGAGGGAGCGAGTTTGCTCATACTATAAAAATCTTGTGATTTGGTGGCCAATGTTGCATTTAATCCTGTTAAAAAATCATTGTTTCTAACATCTTTTTTAACACCATTTGTTATTATAATGTCTTTCCAGCCATCATTATCTAAATCCACCAACAATCCGCCCCAACTCCAATCAGTTTTTGCTATTCCCGTCATATTTGCGATATCGGAAAAACTATTGCCTTCTGAATTTATTTGCAAGGTGTTAGACATATACTGATAGTGTTTACCATCTAAAACCATTTGATTAAACGTCTCAGCACTCATCGAACCCATGTTGGTTTTTGATCGGTAATGGTCTTCAGCAGCCATATCTAATGTTATGAGGTCCATAAACCCATCATTATTAATATCGCCCGTATCTGTCCCCATACTGAAGTTGGAAATATGTTTTAATTTTTCATTTATCACATTTCTAAAAGTGCCGTCGCCATTATTATAATACAAAAAATCTGGTTCTTCATAATCGTTGGCGACATATAAGTCCGTCCAGCCGTCGTTGTTAAAATCTGAGGCACTAACGCTTAAACCATAAGTTAAACTTCTAGAAATTCCAACTTGCTCTGATACATCGAAGTATTTACCATTATCATTTCTATATAATTTATCTGTATAATATATTTCACGGCTTTTTGGGATACTAACATATCGGTTAAACAAACGGGCGTCTGGTAGTTGATTGACTTGATACATATCTAAATCGCCATCATTATCCATATCGAAAAAAACGGCTTGCGAAGAAAATCCAGCATCTGCTAAGCCATAAGATAAGGCAGTTTCGGTAAATGTAAGATCTTGATTATTTATGTAAAGTTGATTTTTACGGTCTTCAGGGTTCATGGACTCTCCGTTTCTGCTTATGTAGATATCTAAATAACCATCAGCGTTGACATCTGCCATAGTAACACCCCACGACCACCCTGGGTTTCTTGCAGATCGAGACTTTTTAGTAATATCTTCGAATTTGAAGTTGCCTTTGTTTAAATACAACCTATCATTTACCTGATTTCCAGAAAAATAAATATCTGGCAGCCCATCATTATTAATATCGCCAATGGCCACACCTGCGCCACTGTATATTTGATTATAATATAAATGATTTACTTTTTCAGATTCTTTAATAGCATTGTTGAAATCAATTCCTGTTTTTTCTTGCCCTAATAATTCAAATCCTCCAACCAACTTTTCAGGATAAAGATTGCGATCAGATTTTTGACAGGAAATCGTAAAAAAAGAAACTAAAATTATCAGTTTAAATGAACAATACTTCATTTTCATAAAATATTAAATAATGGAAAGCCTCAGTTAATTGGGTTTAATATTTAATCGTATCTGAGTATTTTTCGATTTAATCTAAAAATTATTTTATTGACCAAAACGAATTATCTAAGATACAAAATTGCATATAAAGCGGTTTTATATGCAATTTTGTTATTTAATTCAGTTAAGTGTTTTAGAACTTCAAATTTTCGTTTTTATCCCAAAGCCCCCAGTAAGCACCAACGTCTCCTTCGCCACCAACTTTCCAAGACTCGTCGAACGATGAAAAGTAAAAAATTTCAATGTTTTTTCTGGCAGACCACGCTTGCGTATTTATAAAATATTTCATGGCGTTTTCACTGTTTGAAACAGCGCCTTTTAAACTACTACCTTGACTAGGCCATCCGGTTTCTGTAATAATAACTTTTTTACCTCTCCCGGCATCTGCTGCTTGCCCAAACATTTGCTGCATGTGGTTTAATGAACCATCAATATGACAACCTTCCCAATACGGGTAGCAATTAGCTAAAATTATATCGCTAGCTTCCACTAATTCTGGGTGTCTAGAAAATTCGTAATACGCATCTACATAACCTACTTCAACGTGAGGTAATGCTTCTTTTACGCGTTTAATGTAACCCAATAATTGTTCTAACGACAAATCGTTTCTGTAAAGTACTTCATTCCCAACAGCGGCAATATCAACGAATCCTTCGTTTCCTAATTGAATAATCGCTTCAATTTCTTGTTCGTTTTTTTCCATGTCATCTCCTAACCATGCACCGACCATAGTTTTTAATCCATGTTTTTTGGCAATTCTAGGAATATGCTCATTGCCTTCAATGCAAGAAAAAGAACGCACCCATTTAGAATATGGTTTTAAAATACTAATTCTGCGTTCTACTTGGGCTTCGGTAATAATATCACCTGGTTCTTGACCATCTTCATACATGCTAAAGCAAATACCATGCATGCCATTATTAAGCGTTTTTCTCCAAAGTTTCTTTAGATCTTCTAATGAATACTTGCTAAAATCAATTCCTGCATAATCTGAATAATTACTATCGCTTAGTAAAAAATTATGTTCTCCTCTGTATGACATTTTATATTTATTTATTTGTATTTTAATTTTTCGTTTTTATCCCAAATTCCCCAATTTGCACCAACATCGCCTTCATGATGAATCTTCCATAATTCATCAAATGAAGAGAAATAAAACATCTCTATGTTCTCCTCTTTTGTCCAATTATTGGTATTTAAGAAATACTTCATGGCATTGATGTCTGAAGGATGAGCGTCCTTAGTATTATCGCCTCTATTTGGCCAACCTGTTTCCGTTATAATGACCTGCTTACCTTTTGCTGCTGATTTAGTAAGCTCATACATTTTTTTTAAATAAATAGAAGCTTGCTCTATGCTACAACCTTCCCAGAACGGGTAACAATTCACCAAAACGACATCACAGGCATCTATAAGTCTTGGTCTTTCAAGAAATTGGTAATAGGTATCTACATACCCAACCTGTATATTTGGTAAGGCTTCTTTTACACGACTTATGTAATTCAGAATATCTTGTTCGGGTAAATCATTTCGATGCAATACTTCATTTCCTACTACGGCAATATCGACTAACCCTTGATTAGCTAAACTTATTAATTTCTCTATTTCTTTGTCATTTTTTGCCTTATCAACACCAATCCAAGCGCCAACCATTGTTTTTAAATCATTTTCTCGCGCTAGTTTAGGGATGAGTTCGTTACCATCTGTACAAGAAAAAGAACGCACCCACTTAGTGTGATTTGTAACAACATCCATACGTTTACGTATTTGACTTTCAGATAACGTATCTCCAATATTTTGGCCTTCTGCGTAAGGACTGAAACATAATCCGTGTAGGCCACTACCTAGTGAATCTGAAAAGAGTTTCTTTATATCTATACTTGTTTTATTAGAGAAATCTATATCAAATTTAGAATAGGTATTTAATTCTATCTCTGTAAACGATAGTAATTTATCCGTTTGATAATAAGATGAACTTTTAGGCGTGCTTTGGATTTTATCTAACTCCGCACGAATTTCACCTGCCCGTTCTTCTGTTACGTCATAATCACGCATAACATACATGGCTATAAGCGTACCAACAATAGGAAGGCCTGAGAAGAATGCTCTTAATCCTTCAATAGCTCCTTCTGGCTGAGTCTCAGCACCAGAATTAAACCCTACCATACTCATAATAGCTCCACTCAATCCACCTGCAATAGCAAAACC
>NZ_JABDMV010000015.1 GCF_013001275.1 Flaviramulus sp. | reverse complement strand
ATAGAATGCATCAATCGTTTTTTATCATTTATGCTTTCTTCCAAAGAAATCATAGTTTCTGTTCTGTAAACTCCTTCAATGTCATCTAATAAGAAGATAACTTGTTTTGCATGCTCAGTGCTTCTTGCTCTAATTTTACAGAAAATATTAAACTTTCCTGTTGTGATATGTGCAACAGTAACAAAAGGAATTTCATTGATACGTTCTAAAACAAATTTAGTTTGCGAGGTATTATTTAAATATACGCCAACATATGCAATAAATGAATATCCTAGTTTTTTATAATCCAACATCAATGAAGATCCTTTAATAATACCAGATTCCTCCATCTTTTTTACACGTACATGAACTGTACCTGCCGATATTAATAATTTTTTTGCAATATCCGTAAATGGAATTCTTGTATTATCGATTAACATATCAAGAATTTGATGATCGATTTCGTCTAATTTAATTTTTCCCATAATTAACTATTCTTAAATAAAAAGCAAAATTAGTACATTTTTATTAATAAAGAGGCATTATTAATACGTTTTATTTCGATAATAGCGATATTTTCTCATTATTTATTATCACGCAAACGTTTTCGTTATTAACTTTTAATGGTTCTCCACTAGTACCAAAAACCTCTTTACCATTTGCATCAATTTCCATATGTCCAAAAAAGTTAGATAGATTCTCGATTTTATCAACTTTTGGTATAAATTTTATTTTATTATTTTCCAACTTCTCTTGATACTGAATTCCTATGTCTTTAAGAATATCATTATGATAGGCATTTCGTATTATTACGTCATAAAAACATTTACCATTTTCCGGAATATTATAATAAGACTTATAATTATCTCCTTTTATATCTGTTTGAGCAATGTAATCTAAAGATGCTAAATATGAAGTATAAATATATTCGCGTGTTATCTCTCGTTCATAATCATTAGGATAATGGCCTGCTTCAAACAAAATAGTGGGCACATTTTCACTTTGAAATGTATCACCAACACAATTTAAATTAAAGGCATCGTCGTAAATACCAATTTGACCAGGAATAAGCGGTTGTAAGACGTTATTAATAACTCCAATAACTTCCATGGCAACTTTTCTATTTGGTGTTATATCACACTCCTTATCTTGAGCTGGTGCTAAAAACGATAATGTTGCAGGTTTATTTGTGTTGCCTACACTAAAAATTGTTCGTTGACCATGAAGATTATAGCAAAAATGAGGTTGGAATGTTTCGAAAGCTGATCTTAAAGTGTTGCTCTCAGGCTGTGTTAGATTTTGTGCGTCTCTGTTTAAATCAACCTGATTGGCATTTAACCTAGTATAAAGCTCAGCGCCGTCAGGGTTTAAAATTGGTATAATATATAAAGTACACGAGCTTAAAATATGATTCAATCCACCATCTTCCTTTAAAAATGTATTTAAAAGATCGAATAATGCTTTTGTTGTGGTTGATTCGTTGCCGTGCATTTGAGACCACATCAAAATACGTTTGTCCCCATTTCCGATTTTTAAACCATAAATAGGTTTGTTCAAAACTGAAGTCCCAATGGTGTCAAATTTTACTTTAGGAGCCAATTTTATAATTAATGACTCTATATGTTTATTTGTAATATATCGATGAAATAAGGCAGTTTCTTTGTGCTTTAAAAACAGGGATTTTAGCTCTTCTTTCTGCATACTTAATTATTATGATACAAAAGTAAACAATTACAAATTTACAAATGTAAACAACATTAGTTGAGTATTTGTTTACAATTATGCACTAATATGTTAGAAAAATTTAAATTTTGTACTCAAAATATTTAAAATTCAAAAATAAATACTCAAACAATTAATTACTAGTTATTTAAGAATATTTATATAAAGTGTTAATTTGTTTTATTTCAGTTAAATAACACAATATTTACTTCTATTTTAAGTTATATTGTTACATTTGTAATACGATAACGCCCCAACAACTATTTACAATGATAAACAGTAAAGATTTTATAATAAGATTACAAAAAGTGATGGATTATTACGGTGAATCTGGGTCGTCTTTCGCCGAAAAAATTGGAGTTCAACGATCGAGTATTTCGCATATTTTATCTGGCCGTAATAAGCCTAGTTTAGATTTTATTTTGAAAATATTAACTGCTTTTCCGGAAGTTGATTTGTATTGGTTATTTAATGGCAAGGGAAATTTCCCTGCAATAAATAATATTCAGGAAACCAATATTGAGCCCCCTCCCATTGAAAAAAATGAAATATTAAAAACCAAAAAATACAATGACAAAACTATCGAACAGATAGTTATTTTTTATTCTGACGGAAGTTTTAAAAATTTCAACAATTAAGCTTTTTCTTTAGTAATTTTACGCCTCAATTAAATTTTATGCGGTTTTTATACTTAGTATTACTATTTATTTTATTTGGGTGTTATGAAACAACTCGTAATTGTAAAGATTATAAAGTAGGTGAATTTTATAGCGAAGTCTCTATAAATAACCAATTATTCAAATCTACGTTTAAAAGAAGCGAAAATTTGCAAGTAGAAATTTACAATAATAAAACAGATTCTTCTCACTTACGATGGATAAACGATTGTGAAGTTATATTTAAAACCATTAACCCTAAAAATATGGCTGAAAAAAAAGATATTCATCTAAAAATTCTAACAACAACTGACTCTTCTTATACTTATGAATATTCCTATGTTGGAGACACAAAAAAACAAAAAGGAATTGCTTATAAAACGAAATAACTTTTAATCAAAGGGATATAAAAAAGATTCAACTAAATTAAATCTAAGTTGCTTTTCATTGGTTATTTCATAAGTTAAAAACAGCTCTCCCCAGTAATCTCCGTCTGAAAAATCAGCAATAATCCATTTATGATTTAACATTTTTATGGTATTTATCATCATTTTTCGGTCTATACTAGCTGCATATGGAACAACAGGATGGTCCCCCTTCACTTCATTCAACTTATACAATTCATCCTTTATAAACGGAATCAATTCACCAACGTTATAACCATCATTTTCAAAATAACTAATGGCGTCTTCATTTCTTTCTAAATTAAAATGTGATATTTCAGCAATATCCTTTTGTAAAACAACTACTGAATCTTTATACTTTTCTAACTGAGTTTTATACCCTTCCAGTTTATTATTCATATCCTCGAAAACTCTTTTTGAATTTACATACTGAAATAACACTAGAAGTATTGTAAATACAAACAGATATATAAATATTTTTTGCTTCATTTTTTATAATTTTAAATTGTTATTTGTAATTCGTCATAAGCCAAAAATACATTTTCTGGTAGTGTTTTCTCAACTTCTTCATGAAACCCTAACAAATGACTAATATGAGTTAAATAAGCTTTATCGGGGTTTACTCTTTTTATAAAATTTAAAGCTTCTTCTAAATTAAAATGAGATCGATGTGGCTCTATGCGCAAGGCGTTAACTACTAATATTTTTACTCCTTTAAGTTTTTCAACCTCCCGATCTTTAACGGTTTTCATGTCTGTTAAATAGGCAAAATCATTAAATCTAAATCCAAAAACTTGTAAGCCATCATGCATGCCTTTAATTGTGACAACCGTTAGATCTTGTAATACAAATGGCTTGTTCTTGATTCTATTCATTAATACTGTTGGGGCTCCTGGATATTTGTTTTTGGTAGCAAAAACGTAATCAAATCGTTTTTTTAGTGCTTTAAATACGCGTTTATGCGCATAAATAGGGATATCGCCTTGCCTAAAATAGAAGGGCCTAATATCATCAAATCCCAAAACATGATCGGAATGCTCATGCGTAAAAATAATACCATCTATTCTCTGGCATTTTGCTCTTAACATTTGATACCTAAAATCTGGTCCGCAATCAATTACATATTTATAATTACTCCATTCAATTAATATTGAAACCCGTAATCTTTTGTCTCTTGAATCTTTACTTAAACAAACAGGATGTGTGCTTCCAATTATTGGAATACCTTGTGATGTACCTGTACCTAGAAAAGTAATTTTCAACTTTTAGTTAAGTTTAATACAAAAATAAACTTATTTTTTTGTTTGCTCCACTTATTTGGTACCTTTGTATATATTGCTATAACCTATATTTAATATGGAAATTACCATAAAAGGCGACAAAGAGTTTGATGATATTCCTTCGTTAAAATCAAAAGCTCTCAAAATAAATTTAAACGAAAACATTTACGGAACTTTTGCTGAAATTGGCGCGGGTCAAGAAACCTGTAGACATTTTTTTAGAGCCGGTGGCGCTTCTGGAACAATAGCCAAAGCAATGTCCGCATACGACAAAGATTTTAGTGACGCTATTTATGGCGCCGAAGATGATGGAAGATATGTAACAGAAGCACGTTTGCGCAAAATGTTAACCCATGAAATGAACCTCATGGAAAACAGGTTGACTCGTGAAAAAAATCCTAATAAAATCTTTTTTACTTACGCCAACACGGTCGCCACAATTGACTTTGCGAAGCAATTTAAAGGACACGGATGGGTAGGTATAAAATATCAGGTTGACGCCAAAAGTGATTACAACGAAATTATATTGCACGTTCGATTTAAAGAAACAGACGCCAGATTACAGCAAGAAACACTAGGTATTTTAGGGACAAATCTTATTTATGGCGCGTTTTATAAATATAATGAACCTAAAAAATTGCTACGCTACCTTTATGACCATTTAGATAAAGATCAAGTTGAAATTGATACCGTTAATTTTTCTGGTCCTGTTTTTAAAGATATTGACAACCGTTTAATGAGCTTACAGCTTGTGAAAAATGGCATGACAGACGCCGTAATGTTTGGTCCAGATGGAACAAATGTGCTTCCGGCTAAAGTTTTTTATAAAAAGAACATCTTAGCCTTGCGTGGAAGTTTCAGGCCTGTCACTAAGGTAAATATGGCAATGTATGAGAAATCATATGAAATGTTTATCAAAGAAAACAAAGTGGACGTTGAAAAAACGGTGGTGGTTTTTGAAATTACACTTTCTAACTTAAGAGCCGAGGGTGAAATTGATGAACAAGATTTTATTGACCGCGCAGATTTACTCTGTTCTTTAGGTCAATCGGTAATGATTTCTAATTTTCAAGAGTATTTTAAAGTTGTTGAATATTTTTCAAATTATACCAAGGCCAGAATGGGGCTAGCTATGGGTGTGAGTAATTTAATTGATATTTTTGATGAAAAATATTACCGTCATATTAGCGGCGGAATTCTTGAAGCATTCGGAAAACTCTTTTTTAAAGATTTGAAAGTTTACTTATATCCTATGTTCGACCCTAAAACGGGCGAGTTGATAAACAGTGAAAATTTAAAAGTTTACCCGAGAATGAAAGAATTGTATAAATTCTTTAAATACAACGGAAAAGTAATAGATATTACTGATTATGATAAAGATATTATGGGAATCTTCTCTAGAGAAATCTTACGCATGATATCTGATGGAGAGCGTGGATGGGAAGATATGGTTCCTGAGGGAACTGCCGATTTAATTAAAGATTATCGATTATTTGGTTATACACGAAAACCGTTAACATTAAGCAGGAAAAGAACCTTAAATAAATAAAAAAAGCGGCTAATTTAATAGCCACTTTTTTTTTATAATATTTGAGATGCGTGATCTTTTGTTTTCACCTTATCGATAACACGCTCAACAAAGCCGTTTTCGTCAATTAAAAAAGTTATCCTGTGAATTCCTTCATATTCTCTACCCATAAATTTTTTAGGTCCCCAAACTCCAAAAGTATTTATAACAGTTTTGTCTTCATCAGCTAAAAGTGGAAACGGAAATTCATACTTATTTTTAAAATTGGCTTGTTTTTTTTCAGAGTCAGCACTCACACCTAATAGTTCATAACCGTTTTCTTGCAATTCTTTATAGTTATCTCTCAAATTACAAGCTTCAAGCGTACAACCTGGTGTATCAGCTTTCGGATAAAAAAATACAATTAGTTTTTTACCTTTATAATCACTTAGAGAAATTTTGTTTCCTTGCTCATCTTTGGAAGTAAAATTAGGCACGATGTCACCTTGTTTTAGTGTATTCATAATCTTAACTTTGATTTTCTACAAAAATACAATTAATGACTAAAGAAGAAAAGGTAAATTTTGTTATAAATACTTTAAATGAATTATATCCGGAAATACCTATTCCATTAAATCACAAAGATCCATATACATTATTAATTGCCGTATTAATGTCGGCTCAAAGCACCGATGTAAGAGTTAATCAAATAACACCTAAATTATTTGAACTTGCAGATAATCCTTATGATATGGTAAAACTCTCTATTGAAGATATAAGAGACATTATAAAACCAGTTGGACTATCTCCTATGAAAAGCAAAGGTATTTACGGATTATCAAAAATACTTATCGAAAAATATAATGGTGAAGTACCACAAAGTTTTGAAGCTTTGGAATCTTTTCCGTCTGTTGGACATAAAACAGCAAGCGTAGTTATGTCTCAAGCTTTTGGTATTCCTGCGTTTCCTGTTGATACACATATTCATAGGCTTATGTATAGATGGAATTTAAGCAATGGTAAAAATGTGGTTCAAACCGAAAGAGATGCTAAAAGAATATTTCCTAAAGACCTATGGAATGATTTGCATCTCCAAATAATTTGGTACGGACGCGAATATTCGCCAGCAAGAGGCTGGGATTTAGAAAAAGATATAATTACCAAAACTATCGGCAGGAAATCTGTAATAAAAGAGTATCACAAATTAAAAAAGTCCTAACAACTTTAATTATTAGGACTTTTTGAACTTAATTTAGAAGTGCTTCAAACTTCCATTTATTACAATTTATAACACTTAAAGCCTTAGAATAATTTAGAAGAAATTTAACCGTTTCTTCCTTCGGTTCAAGATCGTTAATTTTTAAAGATTTTTCAGAGTAAAGTTTTGCCATTATTTAATGTTAAGGGTTAATATAAACCAATAACGCAGCAAAAATCAATTTATTGTATTAATTCGTTAATACTATATTATGCTTATCTATTATTTTACGCAAATTAATCAAGGCGTAGCGCATTCTCCCGAGTGCTGTATTGATACTTACACCTGTTCTTTCTGATATTTCTTTAAAACTCATATCATTATAAATACGCATTAACAACACCTCTTTTTGATCTGCTGGCAATTCATCAACCAATCGTCTTACATCATTTTCAACTTGTTCTTTTATAATGCTCTTTTCAGCATTTAAAGTAGAATCGCTCAAAACAGAAAATATGCTAAACTCACCAGTATTATCAAATTTTGGCATTCTATTATTCTTTCTAAAATAATCAATTACCAAATTATGCGAAATACGCATTACCCACGGCAAGAATTTCCCTTCTTCGTTATAAGCACCACGTTTAAGTGTACGAATAACTTTTATAAAAGTATCTTGAAAAATATCTTCCGCAAGATCTCTATCGTAAACTTTTGAATAAATAAAACTGTAAATTCTTTGTTTGTGCCTTATAATAAGACTTTCTAAAGCACCTTCATTTCCTTGAATATAGTTGCTTACTAGTGTAGCATCTGAGATAATTTCTTGTTGCATAATCATTACTTTTAGTGCATCGAAGAGGGCTTCTTTGCTTGGGGTTACATGTTTAAAAGTAATTTTTTGCTATAGGCGAAAGTTTGATTAATTGCTAATTATAAAGCCAAATATAACAACAATCATACCTAAAAAACAAGATTTTCACTTATTTTTTAACAATTTAGTGAGGTTAACACCATTTTTTAAGCTGAATTAGTTATAGTATCTTTGCAAAATTATTCCCATTTTTATCTATGACTATTTCTATTTCCGAAGTAAATCCTAAAGAAAACATCATTATTAAGGGTGCGAAATTGCACAATCTTAAAAATATTGATGTTGTAATTCCTAGAAATAAATTAGTAGTCATTACTGGCTTATCTGGTTCAGGAAAATCTAGCTTAGCTTTTGACACGCTTTATGCTGAAGGACAAAGACGTTATGTTGAAAGTTTATCGAGTTATGCACGTCAATTTTTAGGCCGACTAAACAAACCAAAAGTAGATTATATTAAAGGCATTGCTCCTGCTATTGCTATAGAACAAAAGGTTAATTCTACTAATCCGCGTTCAACTGTTGGAACAACCACGGAAATTTATGATTATTTAAAGCTTTTATTTGCTAGAATTGGTAAAACATATTCTCCTGTGTCTGGAATTGAAGTAAAAAAAGACACTGTAACCGATGTTTTAAATTATCTAAAAACATTTTCCGAAGGTGAAAAATTACTCCTGCTCGCTCCTATTTATTTAGAAGAAGATCGGACAATTGAGGATAAAATAAAAGCTTTGCAACAGCAAGGATATGCAAGATTAAAAATAAACGAAACAATTATTAGAATTGAAGATGTTGTAGACATAAAGAAAAAAGATAGCATACTTTTGGTTGTTGACAGAATTATTACCAAAACAGATGAGGATTTTTTTAACAGGTTAGCCGATGCCATTCAAACTGCTTTTTTTGAAGGTAAGGGTGAATGTATTATCGAGACTTTAAAAGATAATAACCAGCGACTTTTTAGTAATAAATTCGAATTTGATGGAATTACTTTTTTAGAACCAAATGTCCATTTATTTAGTTTTAATAATCCATATGGTGCTTGCCCAAAATGTGAAGGCTACGGAGACATTATTGGAATTGATGATGATTTAGTAATTCCTAACACGGCCCTTTCAGTTTATGAAAACGCCATTTTCCCATGGCGTGGCGAAAGCATGAGCTGGTACAAAGATCAATTAATTAATAATTCACACAAATTTGATTTCCCTGTACATAAACCATATTTCGAATTAAATAGTGAACAAAAACAACTTATTTGGGATGGTAATGAATATTTTGAAGGATTAAATTCTTTCTTTAACGAACTTGAATCAAAAGCATACAAAATACAAAATCGTGTAATGCTATCACGTTACCGTGGAAAAACAAAATGCAAAATCTGTGACGGCAAGCGATTACGTATTGAAGCTAATTATGTAAAAATCGCTGGTGCAACAATTACCGATTTGGTTGAAATGCCACTGGACAAGCTTACTAATTTCTTTAAACAACTGGAGTTAAACGATTACGATACAAAAATAGCGAACAGATTATTAAAGGAAATTAATAACAGATTGTCCTTTTTAGCAAATGTTGGATTAGACTATTTAACACTAAACAGAAAATCGAATACCTTATCTGGTGGTGAAAGTCAACGAATTAATCTTGCAACTTCGTTAGGTAGTAGTCTAGTAGGATCGATGTATATTTTAGATGAACCTAGCATTGGATTGCATCCAAAAGATACAGAGCGTTTAATATTAGTTTTAAAACAATTACGAGATTTAGGAAACACCGTTATTGTGGTTGAACACGATGAAGATATCATGAAAGCCGCCGATAATATTATAGATATTGGTCCGGAAGCAGGAACATTTGGTGGCCATGTTGTAGCCGTAGGCACTTACAAAGATATTTTAGCTTCAAATTCCCTTACTGCCCAATATTTAAATGAAACATTAAAAATTGAAGTTCCTAAAACACGTAGAACTTCTAAATATTATATTGATGTTTTAGGAGCTCGTGAGAATAATTTAAAAAATATAGATGTTCGTTTTCCGTTAGGCTTGCTTACTGTTGTAACTGGAGTTTCTGGAAGCGGAAAAAGTACGTTAATTAAAAAAATTCTTTATCCAGCATTACAGAAGAAATTAACTGATTTTGGAGACAAACCAGGACAGTTTACTTCTATTGAAGGAGAATTTAGCAACGTTAAACATATAGAATTTGTAGATCAAAACCCGATTGGGCGTTCATCAAGATCTAATCCTGTTACTTATATAAAAGCCTATGATGATATTCGCGCCTTGTATTCAAAACAAAAATTGAGCACAATTAGAAATTATCAAGCAAAACACTTTAGTTTTAATGTTGATGGCGGACGTTGTGAAACTTGTAAGGGTGAAGGTGAAGTAACTATAGAAATGCAATTTATGGCTGATGTGCATTTAGAATGTGAAACCTGTAAAGGCAAGCGTTTTAAAAAAGAAGTATTAGAAGTTACATTCGCAGATAAAAATATTGATGACATTTTAAATTTAACTATCGATGAAGCTATTACGTTTTTTGAAGCCACAAATCAAACTAAAATTAAAACAAAATTACAACCACTTCAAGATGTTGGTTTAGGCTATGTAACATTAGGACAAAGCTCTTCTACATTATCCGGTGGGGAGGCACAGCGAATTAAACTTGCGTCATTTTTAGGGAAAGGAAGTAAAAAAGATAATGCACTTTTTATTTTTGATGAACCTACTACAGGATTGCATTTTCATGACATTCAAAAGTTATTAAAATCGTTTAATGCTTTAATTGCTAACGGTCACTCTATTATTGTTGTTGAACATAATTTGGAACTTATAAAATGTGCGGACTATATTATAGATTTAGGTCCTAAAGGCGGAGAATCTGGCGGTAATGTGGTAGCCAAAGGTACTCCAGAGGAAATTATCAAGATAAAGGCTTCCGAAACTGGAAGATATTTAAAAGTTAAATTATAAATATATTACCAGTTCAATAAAAAAAGAATAAGATATAAAACGGGTATTTTAAGTAAAATTATTCTTCACTAGCAATATACACTACAAGCTTAATTTAAAGCCTGTTTTTTTTAACCTATCACAATTTTCGCATCACACCAGTTGTTATCCCTATAAAATGGTTGGTTTCTATAAAACAGAATAAAATTTTCACGCACAACTAGAAATAGAATTTTGATAATCAACTACTTACATTTTTGGCACGCAAATTGAAAACCACTATGCAATAGCGAAAGCCGAAAAGCTAAAGAGTAGGCAAAATGTAAAATCCTATAATTATGAAAAGATTAGTACTATTATTTGCAGGTTTGTTAATAGGGTTAACATCCGCAACAGCAACAGAGCAAACCAACCAGAAAGATGATTGTTTAGATATAACCAAACGTTTGCGCTACGCCGAACCTATTATGTTTATGGAACGTGGTGTTGAGTTTTTAATTTTCCCTGACGGAAGTCTTGACTTTAACACACATGCCAACGATGGCTACTTCGATGACGATGTTTTTTATAAAAATAACTCTAAAAGAAGCAGTATAAATGCCAATAATCGCGGGCCAAATGTTAACGTTCAATTTAGCTTAAATCGATTTAACCGAGGCGTTCAAGTAATACGTGATAGATTTGGTAAAGTAAGACGTGTAGGTAATGTTTTTTTAAATTATGATAGACGAGGTAACATTAGACGTGTAGGTTCTGTTTATATAAATTACAGTAGAGGCAGAAACGCCACAGTAACGCAAGTAGGTGGATTAAGAGTTAATTACAACCGTTGGGGAGAAATTGTAAACATACGCGGACAAGTAAACCGTTATAATAATTACTGTAACTTTTGTGGAGTTGTATCATGCACAATGAATCATTTTCAAAATGATAGAGATAGACATCATAAAAATGATCGATACGATGATGATATTTACAACTATGATGACAACTACTACTTTTACAAAAAGAATGGTAAAGTGAAAAAACAAAAGAAAAACAAAAGATAATTTTCGAGACTAGATAATTATAAATGAGAGAAAAACTCGAAGCACAATGAGACTTCGAGTTTTTTTTATTTTAATTTTATTCTCTAGAAAATTTTATAGTATTTCCGCTTTCCAATTTTAAAAAATATAACCCTTTAGCTATGTTTTGAACATCAATTTTTTCGTAATTTGAAATAAAACCAGCATCCACTTTAGTTCCTAGTACGTTATAAATAGAATACATTTCGCCTTTATCCAATCCAGAAATTTGAATATAATCTGAGGCTGGATTTGGAAATAATTTTATTTTTAGCTGTTTTTCGAAATCATTAATATCTAAAGCCTGGTCGGTTGAACGGTCATAACTGAAGCCTCCTCCACTCGCCCCTCCTTGAGACCATGAGGTAAATTTTATATCGATGTAAATGTCATCAGTAATTAAGTGAACTACCATGTCTTGATTTACCATTCCAGGTGGGTTTCCTGCAACAGCATCTTCCCAATAAGTAAAGGTCAAAGTTCCAATGTCTGAAGTAGTACCAAAGGACCATTCAGTATCTAATGGACTAAAAAAGTTTGTGTCATCATAAACTGACTCCACTACAATGTTAAAAATTCCTTTAGTATTCGCTCGAGTTATCCAAACATTGCTTGTTAGTCTGTCTTGATTAGCTTCTAGTGTCCAATCAGCAAAATTAGCTTTTGTAAATGTCGTTGTAGGACCTGTCCAAATAGTTTGTGCTACTGCATTTTTAGTAATGAAGAATAAAATGGCAACAAAAAGGTAATGTTTTTTCATAAAACTTTCAATTATTTAGCATTTAATACGAATTGTGTTAAAAACTATTGGTTTTAACGAAGTTCTATAATTTTTTCAATAATTCCAATTTAATTCCATTCATATTAATAAAAGTTATTAACCAATTTTAATTGATTATCAATGATTTAAACTACGCTTTTATTTTTTGGCACGCTGTTTGTATGCACTTAAACGTAATACAATTAAAAAATACAATTATGAAAAAGTTTATATATTTATTAGCAGGATTGGTCCTTACTGGATTTACTGTTAATGCAAACACAACCTACTCTACTGCCATTACAACAGCAACTTATTATGGAGGTTATGGTAACTCTTTCATATTTGTAGAAGATGGTATTGAATTTTCGGTTTTCCGCGATGGACAATTCGATTTTAATATTTTACGTAACAATTCACGTTTAAATGTTTCTGTTGGTTCACCAAATGCAAATATCAGTTTTAATTCTGGTTACGATTACAACGCTTATGTTCAATATGATGAATTTGGGGCAATCATACAAGTAGAAAACACTCCTATATATTATGATTTTTATGGGCGTGTGAATCAAATTGGAAATGTAAATATTTACTATAATAACTTTGGATATTTATCTCGCGTAGGTGGCTTATATGTACATTACAATAACTATAATGTTTTTTCTCATTACACTGGCTTCATCAATTTTTATAACAGAAGTTATGTTTACAGACCATGGCACCGTTACTACAGTGTACCTGCATATGATTACTGTGTAATTTACAATACGCCTTACAGACAATATTATAACCCTGTACGTTATGTGTATAACAGACCATTTTACAACAATTACAGACCTAGAACCGCTATTGCTAGCAGACGTGGAAACACTATTGCAAGAAACAGAAGTTATGCTACAGTAAATAGAAGTAATAGAAATGTAACTCGTGTTAACACGGATGCTAATTCTAGAAGAACCGTTGCAAGAAACAATACCACAGTAAATAGAAATGCTGCACGACGTGATAATAATGTAAGCTCTAGCAGAAGAAATACTTCTAGCACTAAAAACAGAGAAGTTACTAGGCGTGATAACAATGTAATTGATAATGGAAGAACTAATACATCTAACACTAAAAATAGAGAAGTAACAAGACGCGAGAACACGGTTAGAAATACGTCTTCTAGAAATAACTCACAAATTGCAAATACGAAAAGAACAAAGGAAACCGTTACTAGAACTCCAAGACCTAAAACTAATAACGCAAATACTAGAATTGTAACACGAAACAGAAACAATACGGTTACACAAAAACCAAAGAACGCTAATAACCGTACATATAATAGAAGCACTAATAATACTAGAAATACACGAGTAGCGCAACGTACAGCAAGAAAACCAATAGCGGTTAAACAGCAACGTACGGTTACAAAATCTAACAGAAGTAGCAGACCAACAGCTACGAAAAGTAGAAGTAATTCTAGCAACAATACAAGATCGACAACAAGAAGACGATCATAAAAATTTTGGTTGGTTAGTTTGGAAAGCCCTTCGAGTAGTTTGCCTCAAAGCAACATCGTAGGGTTTTCTGTTTTTAAATAATTAAACTATTTATTTTAACCTTAAATGGCGTTTTATTAATGAAGATATATCTTCTGAATAATTAAATCTATAAATTATAAAAACATACAAACCAGTTATAAGTAAAGACTTCATTCCTATATTAATAAATGGATTAAAAGGGAATTCCCAAAAATAAAATATTAATACATTTATAAATATAAAAGCCCCAATTTTAAGCGTATTTCCGGAAAATGGTAATATTTTAAATTTCAAGTAAACAAAATACAGTTTGATAGTATTATAAATAAATATGGCTAAAAAAGTCGCTATTGCCGCTCCATTTATTCCAAACATCGGAATAAAAAACATGTTTAGAATCACCATTAACATTACTAAAATTACTCCCATAACTAGCACCATTCGGTAGTAATCACTATTAAATAATATAGCATTGTTACTTCCTAACAGTGCATCATATAGTTTTGTTATACTGATAATAAATACCACGAATAATCCTCCACTAAATTCTTTTGGAATAATGAGATATAACTGATTGATATTTAGAATAATCAATAAAAAGATAAATCCACCAATAATAAATAAATTAAGTGAACTTTTTTTATACAAATCATCCAAGGCTTCAAAATCCTTTTCATTTAAATATTTAGCAGATAATGGCATCAAAATTTGATGCATTGAGCGTTGTGGCACTGCGATAACAGCCGCAATAAAAATAGCTACATTGTAATACGCTATTTCTTTAATATCAATATAATAACCAAGCATTACTTTATCAACATCTAAAAGAATTGTTGCGATAGATCCTGCAATAATTATTAAAAATGAATATTTTAAAATGTTTCTTAAATTATTTACACGCTTAAAAATTATTACTGGTAATTTAATAGTAAAAGCATTTATAAGCATTACAAGCATTCGTAAAACATAAACAACTACCAGTCCTAACATAAATTGGTCTAAATCAACAACCTGGAAATATAAAAGAAACAACCAAATCATAGCTCCTACTCTATGAAAAACTTCTTTCATAAAATTTCCAAAAACAGTTTGCATCTGCACTTTGGCCCATGCAAAAAACACTTCGAAATATGCGAGTGCGACTGCAATTATTAAAGTATGCCATAAATAACTCTTAATAATTGTATTTTTATTTGACAGAAAGTCACCAATAGTATCATAAGATAGATATGTAATTAAAGTCAATGGAATTATAAGTAATAAAGGCAAAAACAACATAAGACTTAAAAAACTATGTAACGCTATTCTCGTTTTAAACGAGGAATAAAATTTCACGATAGTGTTGTGTACACCAAATGCCATTAAGGGCATAATTACATAGGCTAACGATAACATGAACCCTACCATTCCGTAATATTCATCGCTTAAAAATTCAGTATACAGAAACAAGGTGTTAATGGCTCCAATAAAAAACCCTAAATACGTAGAAATTATGTTTTTAAAGGATTGTGAAGCTACTATTCCCATTATAATAATTTTGATAGTGTTTGTGTGAGGGCCTTTCTATGATATTTTTGTATCCCGATTGGATGCGATTGCAATGATTTATTTTGAAAAGCTTTATAATGTTCTAATATAATTCTTTTTAACGATTCGTGTTGCTTGTAATTAAAGTAGTTGCCCGTATTTGTCTCATTAATGACTTTTTCAATGTCAGAATCATTTGGACCAATAGCAATAATTGGTCGGTTGGAAACCATATATTCAAACAGTTTTCCAGGAATAATACTTTTAGTTTCTTCTGAATCTATTTCAATAAGCAATAATAACTGTGATTTTTTTTGAAACATAATCGCTTGTCTATGTGACACATATCCTATATTGTTAATATAACCACTTAAATTATGTTTTTTTATAGTTTTCAATACTTCGTCGCTCACCGAACCCACAAAATTAAGCTGTAAATCTTTTGAAAAATCATTATTCTCGTTGACTAATTCTCGCAATACTCCCCATAAAACCTCAGGGTTTCGCTTTGATAATAATGAACCTATATGTGCTAAAGAAAATTTTGAATCTAATTTAAAATCAACTGGAGTTTCAGCATCATAACCATTCGTAATAACTTCAATAGGTTTGTTTGTTATTTGTTGAAACTC
>NZ_JABDMV010000007.1 GCF_013001275.1 Flaviramulus sp. | reverse complement strand
CCTTTTTTGAATATATAAATAAAGGCAATACTACAAAAGGAGATTACATTCCCATTGGTGCCGCCATGTTAGATGGAGAAACGGTAACCGATGCCTTGGTGAAAATACCTTTAAAAACCATGAATCGGCATGGTTTAATTGCTGGAGCTACGGGTACCGGAAAAACTAAATCATTGCAAGTTCTCGCCGAAAACCTAAGTGATAAAGGAATACCCGTATTGCTTATGGATATAAAAGGAGATTTAAGCGGACTAGCACAAGCAAGTCCAGGACATCCAAAAATTGACGAACGGCATGCAAAAATAGGTTTACCATTTGAAGCAAAACCTTTTCCCGTTGAAATATTAACGCTTTCCGAACAAGATGGTGTTCGATTGCGTGCAACAGTTAGTGAATTTGGTCCTGTTTTACTTTCTAGAATATTAGACTTATCTGAAACCCAATCTGGAGTTGTAGCTGTAATTTTTCAATACTGTGATAATCATAAATTACCGATTCTAGACTTAAAAGATTTCAAAAAAATATTACAATACGCCACCCAAGAAGGAAAAGCCGAATTTGATGCTGCCTATGGTAGAATTTCAACGGCTTCAACAGGAGCTATTTTAAGAAAAGTAGTAGAACTTGAACAACAAGGTGCTGATTTGTTTTTTGGTGAAACATCTTTTGATGTGCAAGATTTATTAAGAATTGATGACGATGGGCGTGGGTACATAAACATTCTCAGGTTAACAGATATACAAGACAGGCCTAAATTGTTCTCAACTTTTATGCTAAGTTTATTGGCTGAAATTTACTCAACATTTCCAGAACAAGGAGATAGTGATCGCCCGGAATTAATACTGTTTATTGATGAAGCACATTTAATTTTTAATGAAGCTTCAAAAGCACTTTTAAGTCAAATTGAAAGTATTGTTAAATTAATACGAAGTAAAGGTGTTGGTTTATATTTTGTAACACAAAATCCGACCGATGTGCCTGAAGCTGTTTTAGGTCAATTAGGATTAAAAGTTCAACATGCATTACGAGCTTTTACTGCTAAAGACAGAAAAGCTATAAAACTTACTGCGGAAAACTATCCAGATTCTGAATATTACAAAACAAGCGAAGTTTTAACATCATTAGGAATTGGAGAAGCATTAGTCTCGGCGTTAGATGAAAAAGGGCGCCCAACACCATTAGCTGCAACCATGATGCGAGCTCCAATGAGTAGAATGGATGTTTTGACAGATGCTGAGTTAAAAGATTTACTCGAAGAATCTAAATTGGTAAAAAAATACAATAAAACCATTGATAGAGAAAGTGCTTACGAAATGCTTAATGAAAAAATAAAAGAAGCCGATGCTGAAGAAGCTAAAGAAAAAGCAAAGAAAGAGAAAGAAGCATTAAAAAAAGCTGAATCTAAAAAAAGAACATCTAGCACGCGTAGAAAAAGCACGGCTATGAATCCTGTTCTTAAGGTACTAACCAGCGCTACTTTTATTAGAAGTGTTTTTGGTATTCTTACCAAATTGATGAAATAATATATCAATAATCCACACTAATTAATTTATAAACTTTATATCCAAAATGCGCAACTCGTTTTTAGTCTTAATATTTTTATTCATTTTTTGCAATAGTTGCAAGGAGGAAGTAAACCCTTTTGAAATAGGGACACAGCATATTGGTTTTTTAACGGATTCTACCCAAGTTAAAGATTTAAAAAGTGTTTTTGTAAACGATTCGATTTCCAAATTTATTGGCGGTGACGAATTTACTGGTAGTAAAAACAATATAGAAATATTTGAAAAAGGCGGTAAAAAATTACTCATTTTAACTCCACAGCAAGCTTTAGATTCTACATCTGTGATAGAAAGCATTCAAGTTATCGATTCACGATATAAAACAGATAAAAATATTTCAACATTAAGTACTTTTAAAGATATTTCGAGTGCGTACAAAGTTTCAAAAATTAACAATTTAATTAACTCAATTCTTATACGAGTTGACGAGTTAAATGCTAGTTTTGCTATTGATAAAAAGGAGCTTCCTCCTAATCTTCAATTTGATTTAGATTTAAAATTTGAAAACACACATATTCCCGATAAGGCTAAAATTAAGTACTTTTTTATAAACTGGAATGACACTAAATAAATAACTAAATGAATCCAATATTCTCAAAGATTTTAGTTGACATTGCCCGAAAAAAAATAAAGGCAAACCAAAAAACTAACAAACCAGTTAGTGAACAGGAAATAGAGCCTTTAGTAAGAGTCTTTCAAGTTGAAATATCTCATGCTATAAAAGAATATTTTTTTATAATAATTGGTGTATTTTCTGCGGGTTTTGGATTAAAAGGGTTTTTATTACCTAATAATTTTATAGATGGTGGTGCAACCGGTATTTCACTTCTATTGGGAAATATTACGACTTTAAATTTAGGCATATTATTACTTCTTGTTAACCTTCCATTTCTGTTTTTAGCATCAAAAACCATAGGTATCAAATTTGCAATAAGAAGTATTATAGCTATTTCACTATTAGCTTTAGTTGTACACTTTATTGATTATCCCACTATTACCGACGACAAATTACTAATTGCGGTATTTGGTGGTTTCTTTTTGGGCTTAGGAATCGGCATGTCTATGCGTGGTGGAAGTGTTATTGATGGCACAGAAGTTTTAGCTATTTACCTTAGTAGAAAATTATCACTTACCATAGGTGATGTGTTGCTTCTTATCAACATCGTTATTTTCTCCGTTGGTGCTTATGTTTTATCTGTAGAAACAGCATTATATGCCATACTTACTTATTTAGCAGCAGCAAAAACAGTTGATTTTGTTGTTGATGGCGTTGAGGAATATATTGGAGTGACTATTATCTCTAATAAACATGAAGAATTACGAATTATGCTCATTGAAAAATTACGACGTGCCTGCACTATTTATGCTGGAAGAGGTGGTTATGGCACAGTTGGTAAGAGTTATGATAAAGACATTATATACACCGTTGTAACACGTTTAGAACTTGCTAAACTTCAAACCGAAATTGATAAAATTGATAGAAACGCTTTTATAATTATGGGAATTGTTAAAGATTTAAAAGGCGGAATGATTAAGAAAAAACCATTAAAATAAATGAAAAAATATATCATACAAAACAATCCGTTTATGGTTCCAACTACTGATGGAAAAATTATAAAAGAGCATTTTGGAAATACGACTGATGGAAATTCTCAAATAAGTATTGCTCACATGAAAGCCCCAGCAGGCTGGAGTGAACCATTCCAAACACCTGAATTTGATGAATACACCTTCATAATAAGTGGCAAAAAGCAATTTATTATTGATGAGGAAACTGTTGTCTTGGAAGCAGGTCAGTCTATAAAAATTGAGAAAAATACGCGCGTTCAATATTCAAACCCCTTTACAGAAGTATGCGAATATATTGCTATATGTTTACCCGCCTTTTCTATGGATTTAGTAAATAGAGAAGACTAAAACATGGCGAAACAAATTTTTAAAAGTATTGGAAAGGTCATAAATTTTACAAGTATTTTATCGCCTAAATTAGCGGCTCATTTATCCATTAAATTGTTCTCTACACCACAAAAAGGAGCGATTCAAAATAGAGATTCAAAATTTTTAAAAAATGCCATACAAGAAGATGCATTTTATGAAAATATTAAAATAAAAACTTATCGATGGC
>NZ_JABDMV010000003.1 GCF_013001275.1 Flaviramulus sp. | reverse complement strand
CTATATTAGAACTTCCAAATTTTAACCAATCATTTGTCACTCTTACTTTTATAGATTTAAAACCTAAGTACGAAAAGTGAAGTGTGTCATTAACTTGTGCTGTAATTTTAAATTCCCCTTTGCTGTTGGTTGTTGTACCTTTAACCTGGTTTAGGTTTACAATATTTACACTTTCTAAAGGGGTATCGTCAGAAGAATTTATTACAACACCTAAAACCTTATCAGTTTCTTGTGCAAATCCCAATAGGGAAGCACATAAGAACAAAACAAGGACAAGGTTATTCTTCATAAAATTTTCTTTATCAACGCAAATTTTGAGTTAAAAGTACTAAACAAAACATCAATACATAGAATGCCCGTTTAATTTTGACTTAAAATTAACAAAAAATATTAACTATCGTCTAGATCGTCTAGCTACAGCAGGTCTAGAATCAGAATCTGAACGTCTTGACCTATTTGCGTTTGAATTACCATCAGATCTTCTTGGTTTAGATGTTCCCTCACCACGTCGTCTGTCACTTCTATTTCCCGATCCTCCTTTTCTATCATCACGTCGTCCGCCGCTACGTCCCTCACGTTTTCCACCACCGCGTCTATCGTTGCGTCTTTTACCGCCACCGCCACCACGGTTTTGAGATTCTTCAACATTTACAAAACGGCCTTCGTGTTTAAAATCGGTAAAGAAAGCAAGTACTTTTTCTTTCAGTGCATTTTCGGTATTAAAAAATGAGAAACTATCTTTCACTTCTACTTTAAAAACGTCGTCTCTTCCTAATTCAAGAACTTCCTTCAAGAAATCTTTAAGTTTCATCCAATCAAAACCATCTTTACTACCAACGTTTATAAAATATCGTGTAGAATCAGATTTTCCACCATAATCTCGTCCACCATCGCGTCCGCTATCAAATGATCCTTCAGCAATATTTAAATTTTTAGATTTATTGTAATAATTATAAAAACGAGTAAACTCAACCGAAAAGAATTTTTTAATCAATTCATCCTTGTCTGTATCAGCAAACAATTCGTTAATACTAGTTAAATGCTTATCAATTTCATGATTAATTTCTGTGTTATGGATTTTATTCGCAAGCGACATTAATTGCACTTCACAAATATCTGCACCATCAGGAATTTCTTTTTTCTCGAATTTCTGATTTATAATACGCTCAATACTCTTTATTTTACGCACTTCACTTTTAGAAACAATAACCATAGAGATACCGGTTTTTCCAGCACGACCAGTTCTTCCAGAACGGTGCGTATATATTTCAGGTTCATCTGGTAATTGGTAATTTATCACGTGTGTAATATCATCAACATCAATACCACGCGCAGCAACATCAGTAGCTACAAGCATTTGTATTTGTTGATTTCTAAACGATTTCATCACCATATCACGTTGATTCTGACTTAAATCACCGTGTAAAGCACCAGCGCTATAACCATCTTCAATTAAGTTTTCAGCAACTTTTTGGGTATCGCGTTTTGTTCTACAAAAAATCACAGAAAATATATCAGGATTCGCATCAGATAAACGTTTCAACGCTTGGTAACGATCTCTAGAATTAACTAAATAATATTCATGCGAAACGTTATTCGTGCTTTCATTTTTATTTCCAACAGTAATTTCCTGCGGGTTTTTCATGAATTTTTTAGCAATTATAGAAACCTCTCTTGGCATGGTTGCAGAAAATAACCAGGTGTTTTTCTCTTCGGGCGTATGTGATAAAATATCGGTAATATCTTCTTTAAAGCCCATGTTTAGCATTTCATCAGCTTCATCTAAAACACTGTATTGTATTTTAGTTATATCAACCAAACGTCTGCTAATCATATCCTTCATTCTACCAGGTGTCGCAACAATAATTTGTGCACCTCGTTTAATCTCACGGGCTTGATCTGTAATGCTGGCGCCTCCGTAAACCGCGACAACATTAAGTCCTTTACAATATTTACCATACAATTTCATTTCGTTGGTAATTTGTAAACAAAGCTCACGTGTAGGTGATAATATTAAACCTTGGGTCGTTCTGCTGGCAATATCAATTTTTTGAAGCATCGGGAAACCAAAAGCAGCAGTTTTACCAGTTCCGGTTTGTGCTAATGCTACTAAATCTTTTTCAGATTCTAATAAAATAGGGATTGCCTTGTCTTGTACTTCACTTGGTTTTGTAAAACCTAAATCTGTAATTGCTTGTAATAGGTCGTCATTAAGACCTAAATCTTGGAATGTGTTCATTCTTTTGTATAAGTATTCGATTATATTATGTGGTGTTACATAAGAAGCGAATCGACATACTTAAACCTAAACTTCCGGTAACACATCCTCACTCTGAGGAATTTAAACTCACTTTCTGAGTTTCAAGCGGCAAAGATACACCAATTTTTGGATAAACAATTTTTGGGCGTTTTAACACGCTTTCCGTTATATCTTTTTTTTTCATGCCTCAAAAAAGGATGCCACTGCAATCGTTAACGCATTATTTGGCCGGTGTATGTTTTAACAAGAAGTTTTTTCGTTATTAGAGAGATTCGTTTAACGTATTAGTTTATGGTTCGTGTATTTTATTCTTCAAAGCGAGTTACACAAAATTTATTTAGTTTAAAGATGGAAAAATTTTAGCGTATTCAGAGGCATGAGTTATACACATCTTAAGTTTACCATCTATTAATAGTTTAAATAAAAATAATTAATTAGGATTCTTTTTGCCATACAATCGATGGTAATACCAAGCTGCTATACCACCTATAAAAGAAAATAAAGCCAACATCCAAAAAACATGTTGATGCCCTTTTATACCTGGCGAATTCTCCAGGAGATATCCCATCACGGGTCCTGCGAATATATCTGGCGTATAGCCTATAAGGGATATAAGGCCAACTGCAGTTCCTGTAAGAAACAAAGGTATTTGTCCTTTTTCCATTACTGCAAAGTATAGGGAGCGTGCAGCATAAACCCCAGTCGCCACAATCAAGATAGAAACGAAGAACAAAACAGTCTCCGACGATGTAATAATTCGTGTTGCGAACAATAATGCTCCTAAGAATGAAACAATAAAACCAACGACCAACCAAAAAGTAGTTTGTGATCTATCAGCCATTACACCAATCACTGCACCTACAATTGGACGGATAAATAACAAAAAAGTCCCAACTTGTGCCGATTGCACTTGGTCATATAGCATAATGTCTTTTGCATACAGTGAAAATACATCGGTAATTTTGTAACCTACATAGGCGCAAAGTATTATAATCATAAGTAACCATACTGAAGGCAATTTTAGGACTTCCTTAACCTGTGATGCTGTTATTTTTTCCAGAATAATCTCTTTTTTTGTTTGCTTATCCAATTTCAAGAAGAACCAAACCAATATGCCTACTAATGCCACTAATCCGGCAGATATCAATATGACTTGTTTGAAAGCTACTCTACTTTCAGAGGATGACACTTCTGAAATTTCTGAAGAAATAAATAACGAAAAAACAAGTACACCTATAACTCCGAACAGAGCTCCTACTAGACCGCGGCCACCATCCAAAAAGCCAAATGCCTTTCCTTGCGAATCTGAGCCACCCCAAACGCGAGTTGCCTTAATCATCGGGGCCCAGAATAAAAAAATGGTTGTAAAACCCCAATAACCATAAAGTATTTTTAATGCTGTATAACCAGGAAATGTCGAATAGACCAATCCTCCTAAAGCAGTCATCCATAGCGCTATTGCAATCAATTTTCCCGGAGAAAACTTATCTGCCAATGGACCACCGAAGAGATAAGATAATAATGCTACAATTCCGTATACCGAGAAACACAGACCTAACTGAAGGTTGTCTAGACCAAAAACCTCAAGCACCGTTGGCCTAAAGACTCTTGAAAGAACAAACGGAAGAATAAATACAGACTCTCCAGCCAGAATAAGTAATAATAGAAAGTGCCAAGGTGCTTTTTTCATGAGATAGTATTATTCCTTTTAAATAAATTGAAACAATTTCTAGCATAACAACTAATATTTTGTGGATATGAAATTGTTTTAATGTTTTATATCAGCCGCTAAACGAAGGTAGCCTAAAAATTTTTACTAAGTCAAGTTTCAATTAAATCAAAAAACCATTTTGATTTGTAACTTAACTATACAACCCTACTTCCTCAAATTCCCAATTCGTTCTAATAATGTAGGGTGCGAATAATGCATAAACACATAAGCCGGATGTGGCGTTAAATTACTCAAACTATTTTTTGATAATTTTTTAAGTGAAGTTATAAGTGGCTCTGCTTTGTAAGTGTTTTTGGCAAAATCATCAGCTTGGTACTCAAATTTTCTGGAAAATATATTCATTATTAAACCAGTAATTTCAGAAATAGGCGAGTAAAGTAAACCAAATGCAATCAATCCAATATGAAAACTAGGTATTTCTACTCCCAAAGCATTTGATAACAACGGATTTGAAATAAACAGCGATAAAATATAAAGTGTCAATCCAGTTAATAAAATAGAAGCAAACAAATTAAAAATGATATGTTTCTTTTTGTAATGTCCAACTTCATGCGCTAAAACAGCAACTATTTCATCTTCTTCCAAATCTTTAATCAAAGTATCATAAAGGGTCACGCGTTTTTCGCTCCCAAATCCAGAAAAATAAGCGTTGGCTTTGGTACTTCTTTTCGAACCATCAATTACAAATATTTTATCCAATTTAAAACCAACCGTTTTTGCATATTTTGATATGTTATCTCGCAAGATTCCTTCCTCAAGAGGTGTTTGTTTATTGAACAAAGGCACAATAAGTTTTGAATAAAACATATTCATGAATAAGGTAAAAACCGCCACTAAACCCCAAGCATACAACCAGAAATATTCGCCAGTAACTTGATAAAGCCATATTATTAAAGCTAGTATTCCACCCCCAATAATAGCAGTCATTAACCAACCTTTTATTTTATCTAAAATAAAGGTTTTCTTAGTGGTTTTATTAAAACCAAATTTTTCTTCAATAACAAAAGTGCTGTAATACGAGAAAGGAGTCGTTATTATATCGCTACCAATCATAATAATTCCAAAGAAAATTAAAGCTATAATTATCGAGTTATCGCTGTAACTTCTAGCTATGTCATCAACAAATTCAAAACCATCAAAAATTAAAAACCCTAAGGTTAATACAATTGAGAATGTTGAGGTTAGCAATCCGAATTTGTATTTAGTAGCTTTATAATTTTGAGATTTTTTATATTCAGCTTCATCATAAACATCTTGTAAATCTTTTGGCAAGGCATCATTAAAATGTTTTGCGTTTAAGGCGTCTAAAAATTTATCAACTATAAAACTGATAATAAGTATGGTAATTATGATGTAAAATAAGGTGTTTGCTGTCATGATGTTAATTAAAAATAATTTAGAAAAACAAAAATAGAAACAATATGTCACACTGAGCGCAGTCGAAGTGCTTATTTATCTTGGTATTTATAATGAGTCGCATTTCTGCACTCAGCCAAAATTTGAAGCAAATCAAAATCCCCATCAATTAAAGCTTTTTTCTTGGCCGTGTCCATTTCTTTATTATCTTTTCAAAGTATATAGCTTGTAGTACATCATTAAAAGTTTCGTGAAATTTAACTTATAGTGGTCTTCGACTGCGCTCAGACTGACATCTTAGATTATTCAAAATTCCGTTGTCTTTTGGCTTCAAAAATAAGAATACCTGCGGCAACCGACACATTCATAGAATCTATTTCTCCCTGCATCGGAATAATAATATTTTGTTGGGAGTTTTCTAACCATTCATTACTTAAACCCGTGGCTTCGGTGCCCACAATAATAGCAGTTGATTGACTAAAATCTTGCGTATGATATGCTACTGATGCTTGCAATGCAGCGCAATAAATAGTAACGTTTTGGTCATTCAAAAATTCAATAATTTCTTGGGTGCTTCCAATTGCAAGTTGGTTCGTAAATACACAGCCCACACTAGAACGAATTATATTAGGGTTATACAAATCAGTTTTAGGGTTTGCAATAATAACTGCATCCACATTTGCAGCATCAGCGGTACGTAAAATCGCACCAATATTACCTGGTTTTTCCGGAGCTTCGGCAACTAATATCAATGGATTTTTAGAACTTAATTTTAAATCCTCTAAGTTATGATTTTTACTTTTTGCTACAGCAATTACGCCTTCCGTTGTATCGCGATATGCTAATCTTTGATACACCTCTTTTGAAATTTCTATTATATTGGTTATTGGCTTATTAAAATTTTTAATTTCTTCATTATTTGTAAGTTCGGTATTAAATAAGATGGTTTCTAACTCATAACCACCTTTTAAAGCCAATGATATTTCACGCATGCCTTCAATTAAAAATAGGCCAGTTTTTTTGCGTTCGCGCGCTTTATCTTTTAATTGAACAAGTTGTTTTATATATGGGTTTTGTGGACTTCTAATTTCTTTCATAATAACGCGGAAAAAGTACCTTTAATCATTTTACAATGTATTGTTTTCAAAATAATTAGTCAATAATGCCACAACATAGCTATAGCTTTCCATCCCTTTAGGTTGTTTATTGGCTTTTAAAAAATTGTTATAAAAAATTTTAAAATACGGTTCTGCAGGGTTTTGGTGTGCTTCCCAAAAATCACGTACTTCTTTGTAGTTTTTTAAAATACCGGTGTTTACATCAGCAACCATATCTTCGAATAAACAGGCGTCCCTTTTATTAATTTCGTTTAAACAAAAGCGCAAGGCAAAGGTGTAGCCTGTGTAATTAAAATATATATCATCATGATTTATTGCGGCTAAACAACCAATAAAATTAGCTTCATTTTCAGCAGCATAACCCAATTGATGCGCAATTTCATGGGATGATGTTGTTGAGAGTTTAAACGATGGAATTAAGCCATCTACCTGTGCTTCATTGGTCAACGGATTTAAATATCCACTAAAACCCATATACGTTAATGGATAGCTGAACAATGATTTTTTTATGCTTTTTGGATGATATTCTAAATCCGGAAACAGTCGCTTTAAATTTTCGTAGCCAGCGGGAGCCATTTCTAAAATGTTACTTTTTGTGAAAGGCATGTCAACCTTTAAAGTGTCATTTTTCATTATTTTTAAATGAATGGTGTTAGATTTTTCAATAAGCTTTTCAGTCACCAAAATGAGTTGCTCGGTAGTGTAATCCGCCTTTAAATTTAAGTTTTTATGTAACGGTAAGCGGTAATAGTTTAATCCCCAAAATAAATGAAATGCAAAATATATAATGGCTAAGGCGCTTGCTATATCAATAACATATTGTTTAGTATCTTTTCTTAAACGCCTTCTGTTTTTATAAAGCCATTGTATTATATAAATAATAGCAAAAGCGTACACAAAATCACCGAACGAAAAAGGAATCCAACCTAACGAATATCTAAAAACTTTAGAAATGAATTGATATAAACCATTGCTGTAAAATTGCTCTACAAATTCCGGGTAATTTGATAGCAGTTTTATTAAAAAATACTGCGGAATCAATGAAAGCGCAAGAATGGTTTTTTTGTTTTTCAGCATGCTCAAAAATAAGGAAATGTTTATAATTCCTAATCAGATTAACTACCTTTGTTAAACACTATTTTAAAAATTATGAATTCAGAAATAAGACAACTTCAACCAAAAGCACTTTGGAATAAATTCGCCGATTTAAATGCCGTACCTCGCCCTTCAAAAAAAGAAGCACGTGTGATTACTTTTATGAAGGAATTTGGAAAAAGCTTGGATTTAGAAACCATTGAAGATGAAGTTGGCAATGTTATAATTAAAAAGCCTGCCACTCCAGGAATGGAGAATCAAAAAACGGTAGTGATGCAATCACATTTAGATATGGTTCACCAAAAAAATGGCGATACCACTTTCGATTTTGATACGCAAGGTATCGATATGTTTATAGAAGGCGATTGGGTAAAAGCAAAAGGCACAACCCTTGGTGCAGATAACGGTTTGGGTGTAGCAACTATTATGGCTATTCTTGAAAGCACTGATATTCCGCATCCAGCAATAGAAGCCTTATTTACTATTGATGAAGAATCGGGCATGACGGGGGCTAAGGGATTAAAAGGCGGACTGCTTTCTGGTGATATTTTATTGAATTTAGATACAGAAGAAGATGATGAAATAGGCGTAGGGTGCGCCGGAGGAATTGATGTTACAGCCACACGAGAATACAACGAAGAAGAAACACCAGAATTTAAAATTGGTTATAAAATTTCTGTAAAAGGCTTACAAGGTGG